>NZ_JACOOD010000037.1:0-43350 GCF_014287405.1 Bacteroides sp. NSJ-48
TTGTGGAAAAAGAACGGTTTGGTTGGGAATGTAAGGACGAAAATGTAACTTTGCCATAACGAAAAACTTTATGCCTAAAGATACGAAAACTTTGGGTAATAACAAAGCCCGGGCTTGAGAAAGTCTGGGCTTTGCGCATAAAAAAAGGCTGTGTCAGCATTTTGACACAACCTCTTTTCGTATAATCCTTGTTATGCAGAGTCCGAAGCCTGCCGACCGGTATCTTATTTGTCCAGCTCCTTCAGCAGTTCTTCTACGGCAACTTTCAGTTGGGTATCTTCACCCTTTACGATGGTTTCGGGCGAGTTGGCCACTTTGATGTCCGGTTCCAGTTGGCTGTTCTCCAGGTAGCTGCCGTCGGGCAGGCGGTAACCCACAACGGGGATGCCGAATACGAGCGACGGGTCTTGCAGACGCTCCCAGGATACGCTTGTCATGGTTCCCGGAACGGGCATACCCGCCAGTTTGCCGATATTCCGGTGGCGGTACACCCACGGTGTGCCGTGTGCATTGGAATAGTTGGCTTCGCAGGTCACCATAATGGAAGGCTTGTTCCAGCGGCGGCTGGGCATGTCGCAGGCTTCGCGGCCGCGAACCACTTGCGTGAAGTACTTCTGGCCGCTGAACAGAATTTCGATGTCCTCGTGCAGGCGTCCGCCGCCATTGAAGCGGGTGTCGATGACAATGCCCTCGCGGTTGTTGTATTTGCCCAAAATGTCTGAGTAGACGGAGCGGAAACTGTCATCGCCCATTGATTCGATATGAACATATCCCAGCCGTCCGCCGGACCATCTGTCCACATCTGCTGCACGTTGTTTCACCCAGCGGGTATAGAGCAGGGTATTCAGTGCGCTGCCGCTTATCGGAATTACCACCTCTTCCCAGCGTTCTTTGGTTTGCGGGTTGTAGAGTGAGACGAGGGTTTTCTTTTTGGCTTTATCATTTAATAATGTGTAGTAATCCATTTCAGGGGTAATTTCTGTGCCGTCAATCTTTTCAATGATGATGCCTGCCTTTGCTTTAGTTGAGGCGTTATCGAACGGACCTTTCTCTATGACTTCGGCAATGCGCATCCCTTTGTCCCGGTAATTCCAGTCGAAAAGCAGTCCCAGACTGGCAGTCGGTTCGCTTTGTCCGGAAGCGTAGTAACGGCCGCCGGTGTGCGATACGTTCAGCTCGCCCAGCCATTCGCTCAACAGTTCGGCAAAGTCGTAGTTATTGTCTATGTGAGGCAGGAACTTGCGGTAGGCGGCGCTCATGGCATCCCAGTCTACACCGTGCATATCGGTGTTGTAGAAACGCTTCTTCTGCTGTTTGTACACGTGGTTGAACATATATTCGCGTTCCGCCGCCAAATCCATTTTGGCTTGTGCCCGGTAAGTGACAGGCTTCAGCTCATCGGATGCCATATTCATCTTCTGCATGGTTTTGCCGCCCAGCAGGAAAAGGTTCTTGCCGTCTTTGTCCATTTCCATGGAAGCCCAGCCGGCATCCATTTTGTGAAGCAGCCGGGTGTCTTTCTTGCGGAGATCCATTTTCCAAAGGTCGTAACCGCCTTCAAAGGCGGCAAAGTAATAAAGGGTCTCACCGTCTTTGGAGATGATGACGCTGCCCATGTCCGAGGAATTCGGGGTGAGGCGTACCATGCGGTCTTCCATGTTTTTCAGTTCTACGGTGATGTCCTTTACCTGAGCCTTGTCATCGTCCGCGGCTTTTTCTTGTCCTGCATCTTTCTTGCTGCCTTTCTTACCTTTGGCAGTGTCCTTGCTTTGCGCTTTTTTCTGTTCGGCTTCCAGTTCCTTGCGCAGTTCGTAGTCTTCCTTGCTCAGGCAGTATTTGTCGTAGGCGTCCTGATTGAGGAAAACGAGCATGGCATCGTCCTGCGAACCCCATGAGGCATGAGCGCGCATGCCGTAACGCTCCGTCTTGAAGAGAATGGCATTGCCGTCGAGGGCAAAACGGGGCGAACCGCTCATGTAGCCGCTGTTGGTCAGGTTGATGATGGGGCTGTTGCCCTGTGCGCTGACAAGACCTATATCGGAATACGGGTCGTGCCTGTTGCCGATGAATTCGAGGGTGAACCATTTTCCGTCCGGCGACCAGGCATAGTCGAACCCGCCGCTCGTGCTGTACCAGGTGGAGCCATCGGTAATCTGGCGCACTTTCTTCGTATCAAGGTTCACCACCATGAGGCGGGTACGGTCTTCTATGAATGCCAGCTCTTTACCGTCGGGCGAGAATTGCGGGAAAGCACGCTCAACGGTGGCTGACGGCAACAATGCCTCTTCTTCTACGATGGTGGCGTTCGGGAAGTTGGGGTCTTCCTTGCGGACTATTTTGGCAAGATACAACTGCCAGTTGCCGTTGCGCTCACTGGCATAAGCCAGCGTGCGGTTGTCGGGTGCGAAGGACAGGCCGCTTTCACCGGCAGGGGTGTGGGTTATCTGTTTGGTTGTGGCATAGTCTGCCGAAGTGACGAACACTTCGCCACGGGCGATGAATGCCACTTGCTTGCCGTCCGGCGAAACGGTTGCCGAGGTGGCTCCATTGGTAAAGGTCAGGCGGGCTGTATCGGGCCGGTCGTCGCGGATAATCTCTATTTGTACTTTTTGCGGGGCGGCGCCATCCTGCTGGGTATATATTTCACCGTCGTAACCATAGCACAATGTTCCGTTGCCGCTTATGGAGAGGAAGCGCACGGGATGGGTCTTGAAACTGCTTACCGCTTTTACCGCTTCGGGGTGTGCCGGCTGCAGGGAGTACACATTGAACGAACCGCCGTTGCGCTCGCTCAGGAAGTACAAGGTCTGTCCGTCCGGCGAGAGGACGGGGTTGCGGTCTTCGCCCGCGTGGCGGGTGAGGTTGGTATGCTTCTCTGTACGGCAGTCGTACATCCATATGTCGCGTGTAATGGAAGAGGTGTGGTGCTTCCGCCACTGGTCTTCAAATCCTTTTTGGTCTTGGTAGAAAAACATGTCGCCCGTTTTGTCGAAGCAGAGGGCTTCGGCGGGAGTACCCAATACCTGTTCGGTGCGTCCGCCGGTTGCGGGGACTTTATAAAGCTCGGTCATGGCAGGACTGGGGAAGAGCGCACTTCCGGCCGGGTCCTGTATGGCGGCGGAGAAAAGGATATACTTGCCGTCGGGCGTGAATGCGGAAGGGATTTCTCCTGCCGAGTTGGTGGTCAGGCGTTGTGCCGCACCGCCATTGGAAGGCATTACGAATACGTCGAAATTTCCTTGCCTGTCGCTGGCAAACGCTATCTGTTTGCCGTCCGGCGACCATACGGGAGACGATTCGTAAGACTCCTGCGTGGTGAGCTGCGTGGCCGTACCGCCTTTTGCGGAAACTTTGTAGATGTCTCCCTTGTAACAGAAAACGATTTCCGTACCGTCGGGTGAAATCTGTATGTCGCGCATCCAGAGAGGGGTTGCGGCATAGGTGGTGAGGGTAGTGAAACCCAGTGTGAGATAAGCAAAAATTTTCTTCATATCGGATAGGATTCTATTAATATTCTTGGGGGGATTGAAGCCTTTTTTCGGTGAGACAGTCTTTCGCAGCTATTTGATACCTCTTGCTTTGTAGATTATTTCTTTGGCATTGTTGATGTCCTGGAGTTTCTCTTCGGCGGCGCGTTTGATGTCTTCTCCCAGTGTGGCTACCCGGTCGGGGTGGTGCTTCAGTACCAGTTTGCGATAGGCGGCACGCACCTCCTCATCGGTGGCTGTAGGAAGAATTTCCAGAACTTTGTAGGCAGCTTCCAGGGAGTTTCCGCCCAGGTTGAGCATGGATTCCACTTCTTTCTCGGACAGTCCCATATAGGTTGCCACTTCTTTCAGCGCTTCTATCTCTTCGCGGCAGACGTTGTTGTCGCTCCGGGCTATGTTGGCAAGGAATCCCAGCAGTTGCAGGCGTTCCTCGTATGTGAGGTTGGCGGCTATCTGCCTGCCGCAATCACGGATGGTCTGTCTGAATGCGAGAGGATTCTGCATGTCCATTCGCTTGCGTTGCTCGAAGAGGTTGAGCAATATCCGTTCGCCTTCGCCTACTGCCGCAACGCCGAAGTTGGCCCGTAGGAAATTGCGGACGTATTCCATTTCACTGTGCATGATGCGTCCGTCTGCCCGTATGATGTACGAGGCCATTACCAGCATCGAAAAAAGAAAACTGTTCCGTTGCCCGGCAAAGACATCTTCCTCAGTCTGTCCGTTGCCATAGTCTGTCGTATAACTTGCAGTATTGCCACCGAGCTCTATCAGCGACCCGAGTGCATATCCTGCCAATGCGCCGAGCGGTCCGCCTGCCATGAAGCCGATGATACCGCCAATCCATTTTCCTGCTCCCATAATTTTGTTCTTTTATCTGCAAAAATAGCAATTCTTATCCGAATAAGAGAAAGGGGTTAAAAAGAAAAACGGTCGTCACTCGTCACTTTTAGTCTTTATCCCTTTGTGGGAGAGCGATACAGACGTGGTGACACGGACGACGACAGGTGACGACCAATTTCGGTCGTCACGGGAAAAGGCTCTTTTTATCCGTCTTTCAGTTGTTAATCATCCTATAATCAGCGTATTATTGTTTAAAACAAGATTTCCTGCATTTGGGGAGATTTTGTTCATATCAGGGTCTAAAAAAGGTTAAACCGTGACTTTTCATCCCGAATGCGTAAGATAAATGTGATGTTGCCTTGTTGTTTTTCCGCTATCGCACCTTGTATAATGTTGCAACAGCATGTAGTATTCCTCGTTTTCCAATTGCGGGCTGTAGAGCCCGCAGCTGCAAACCCTGCGGTTCGCAGTTGGCAACCGCAGGGCCCGCAACTGGAAAACGGGGTTTTTATTGTGGTACGGCTACATTTATCATGCTGCTTTTCAACAAAAAAGAATAAGGAAAGTGCTGTTTTTGTGTGGGAAAAACGGGTTAGGCTTAGGCAAAAGAGAATGGAAGAAGCGGGGATTTTTTACGTTGAGCTGTTGTTGTAGATTTATTTTATTAAACTTGTAGCAAAGCATTGATTTTTCAGAAACTACAGACATTACTGCATCAATCCACCTTCAACAAAGAAAACGACTTCATTCAGCCGTTGTTTATTTTTTTTCTCGTCTTTAAAAACAGCAGGAATATGTAACACATTATCTTGAATCAGATTATCCATTAAATACCACATAACCTCATGGTACAAAATTACCATTGCTGTTTTTTCATCACTTATATTATATTGGGTTGCTATATTGCTGCAATTACTTTTAAGTTCAGAAGAAATGGAGTCAACCAGCTTTTTGATAATGTGATGAAAACGGTCTTGCTGTTTTTTTATAATAGGAAATTGTATATCCCCGTTACTGTTTGTCAAGCCATAAGGTATGAGTTTAGAAATAAGTTGTGGATTGTTTATTTTCCCAAATTTGGATATTTCTTCAGCACTTTCATCCATCGTTTTACTGCTTGGTGAGACTTCGCTGTTGAGATAGGTTAGTATAAAATTCATATCACCAAAGCCATTTGTTCCGAATTTAAGGTCTTTGCGTGGCTCATATAAAACCCAGTAGCAACCACTCCAACCAGCATGGTTGTTTATCTCATCGAATAAGACCAGTTTAGTCCACATCCTACCATCCAAAAGATATGAAAACACCAATGAGAGTGCGTTATTTTCAAATCCCATCTCCTTGATTGTATGTACGAGAGAGAGACAAAATCACTTTTAGTGTTTGAATACATAGATTTCGCAATCTCCTTACTGATATTTCTTAAAGAGGTTGTCTGTTCTTCGTCAAGAATAGGAATTGTGCATTTCCATTTTCCTTTGGTTCTGTCAATTAGTCCTCCTACTTCCAATAATAATAATTGGCTGTCAGAACACTTAACTCCCATTTTAAGAAGTTCATTTAGGGTGTGAGGCGTTCGTAGATTATATATTATTTCCCAATTATTATCTGCAAGAACATAGTCTTCCGGTTGATGTCCACTTACAGCAACGAATTGCGTAGCTTCCCACTTCTCATAAGCTCGGACATTAGTCTGAGCTTGTATTCTTGGTAATGAGATTGATAGCAAAAAGATTGTTAAAACAGAAAGTTTGAATTTGTTCATCATAATAAATTTAATTTATAATTCAGTGTTTACGTGTATTTTTGCTCGTCACGATTTGTGTTATAAATGTGTCATATATAAAAGAAAAAGGAGCTAAGTTTATCACTTAACTCCTTCATTTTTACCAGTCGGGGTGACTGGATTCGAACCAGCGACCACACGCCCCCCAGACGCGTACTCTAACCGGGCTGAGCTACACCCCGAATCGTTGTTTTGCGTGTGCAAAGGTACGTATTTATGGGGATTGTGCAAATTTTCTGCCCTCTTTTTTTGTGTTAATCGTGATATTTCTTGTTTTAATTCTATTAATGCATTGTGTATCAGTATTTTATGTCGTGGGATGATGACGAAACTATTTGTATTTGTTAGTGTAGACCTATCTTGAATGTTTTAGGAAAGTTTTAGGGAAAAGACGTGCCGAAAAAGACTGATATATTTCTTCCTAACGAATGTTAAATTGTTGATTTTTTTATATATCACTCGTTCGTTGTTTGGAAAATAATCGTATATTTTTGCTGCACGATAAATGTTGAACTTAAAATAAATAATAATATGGCAACTTTTAAAGTGCTTCTTCATGCTTCTAATAAAAGAAAGAATGGGACTTATCCCGTATCTTTGAGAATAATAAAAAACCTGAAAGTAAAGTATATCTCACTTGGGCTTTATGCAAGAAGAGAGGAGTGGGATGATGATTGTGAACGTTTCAAATGTGACAAACGTGTCTGTCCTAATTATAAGGAATATAATGCGAGAATATTACAATTGTTGGCTCGTGCGCAAACTGTCGAACGTGATTTTGAGTATGACAAAATAGATTGGACTTTGAATCAGTTTGAAGATGCCTTTCTTTATAAAAGTAAACAAGGTAAATTTCTTGATTTTGTATATCTGCGTATTACTGAAATGAAAGATACTGGGCATATTGGAAATGCCAAGGTATGGGAACGTGTTGTTTATAATCTGCGCTTGTTTGATAAACGTCTGTCTGCACGTTATTTTCAAGAAATAGATTTGAAGTATGTAAACGGCTACAATCAGTTTATGGAAAAAAGAGGTTGGTGTGGTAATACTCGCAAGCATGAATTGAAGACGTTGCGTGCTATGTTGAACAAGGCTATCTCTTTAAAGGAATGTTCTCCTACTACTTATCCTTTTGGTAAGGGTGGCTTCTGTATTTCTGCCTTGGAAGAAGAAACCCGTAAAAGGTATTTGCCTCAGGAATATCTGTCAAGCCTGATGAACTGTAAGTTTGATAACAAGCCTCGTGAAGTGGCAAGACGTCTGTTCCTATTCTCTTATTTTTGTTATGGGATGAGCTTCATTGATATGGCAAACTTGAAAAAGGAAAATATCAAGATGGAGGGTGGAGTGGAACATATTGTGTATAAAAGACACAAGACGGAACACAGCAAGAATGCCAAATTTATTAGAATACCCGTAACTGATGAATTAAGAAATCTTCTATCATGGTTTAAAGAGAATACTGTCCTTATTGGCGACTGTCTTCTACCTTTGGTTTCGAAAGATTATAATGGTGAGCAACTGTATGATCACTTGCGTAGAAGATTGGCACGTTATAATGACCGTCTAAAAGAAATAGGCGAGGAGCTTGGCTTCACTGAAAAGCTGACGAGTTATGTAAGCAGGCATTCCATGGCTATGACTTTACAAGCTGACGGTGTTTCCCGTGAAATGATAAGTCAAGTGATGGGACATAAGGATTTGGAAACGACTAATACCTATTTGGACAGTTTTGGTGATGCTGAAATAGAGAGAGTTACGATTGGTGCTTTGTATAAAAATAGAGTGAGTTTATAAATAATAAAATATATAAAAAATGAAAAAAAAGGACTTTAAAAGGGAACTTATCAGCCCTAATTATAGAATTGATAATAATGTGATGCGCAGGTATATGCGTGAAGTTTTTGCTTCGAAAGAAATGATTGAGCAGGAAATTGCCGAAGTTGAATCGCTTATAAAATCCCGCTGTGAAAGGTATGGAATAATAACAATGGAAGATAATCTTCAATGTTTACGAACTGGTAATGGCTTTGAACTGATAGAAGGGGGTAAACAATCTCTTGCTTATATTCGTGAAGAACTGAATAAATATAGACAGAATTTTGCTGACGATTTGACCTTTTGGTCTGAGGTAGAGAAAGATTGGGATAATCTGCCTTATTTGTTGACGGATTTGAACGAAATTGAGAATTTTAACCTGAGTGTTTATCTCGTTGAATTAAGGTTGTGGCTGGAGAAATATTCTAATATTCCTAAAAAGAAAAAAATGTTGGTGACAATGAATAGTAGATATGATGAAGAAACTTTGAAAAATGTATATAATTTTTTAAAAACTACTGTTTATTGGGCTGGTGAAAATGTCAGTAGTCGCGATTTTTTGAGGATATTTAAAACCTCGTCAGTTGATGATATAAAAAAGATTCGTATTCGAAATCTGCGGGGGTGTAAGGCTTTTGTTAGACTCTTGGTTGATTCTTTGGTAGGAACTTTTGATGCTAAAATAGTTAATTTGTGCTTTTGTGATGAAGAGAATAAATCTTTGAATGTACAGATTCATAATACAGCATCTGGAAAATATGCAATAGAGTTGAAGAGATTACTTTCTAAGGATAACAAGGTTAAATAGTCTATATTTTGCGCATGCATTTTCTGTTTATAAGAGCCTGATACTTAATTGTATCAGGCTCTTTTTGTATGTGTATATAGTTGCGCAAATGTGATTTTTTTGTTTGAATACTACTGTATAATTTTGCTGTTGTTTAAAAAAAATATATATGAAAAAAATACAAATTACTGACCTCTCAATGGACGAGTTGAAGAAAATATTAAGTGAAGTAATGAACGAGTGTATGAATACAAATGGGTCATCAGATTCTGATATAATCGGGATAGATGAAGTCTGTAAAATGACAGGTATGTCGAAGTATACAGTTTATAAGAAGACCTCTAATAGAGAAATCCCTTTTTATAAATCGACTTTGGGCAGACGGAGTGTCTTGCGTTTTGTCCGTTCTGAGATTAGGACCTGGATGTTAAGACATCGGATAGGGACGGTCGATGAATTCTTGGAGGAACAAGATGGTGTATATAATAAGTAATATAATATTAGTAATTTAAGAATATATCATTATGTATGATACATTAAAATTTATATTAAAAGAGGAAGAACTAAATAATGAAATTAGTTTTATAGAGGAGGTTTCTTGTAGACTGACTGATGTGAAATACTATAATAATAGGGTGGTAGGTCGTATTAAAAATATGCAGGTAGATATAAGGGGCACTACTTTAATTGTGGAGGGTAGTCTAACAAAATGGTTTTTGGGTAATAATTATGAAAGGTTTTTATTATTGTGGGAAATTAGATCAGCGATAAGGTGTTTGGGTTCTGCTCTTGGAGTTCCGATAGAAAAGGCTAAAGTTAGTAGAATGGATATAGCTTTTAATTTTAGGGTAAGTTATGTGCCTTGGTTGTATTTGACTAAATTACTTTATTTTGATAGTTATCATCGTTCGAATATAGAAAAGGAGACTCTCTATTTTGACAGGTATGATTGTCAGCTTGTGTTTTATGACAAGATGAATGAATTAAAAAGTTGTGGTGTGGAAGAATTGGCACATTTGAATTTGTTAAGATATGAGTTCCGTTTTAAAAAGGTAACGAAATTGTTTGGTGAAGTAAGGGGCAGTTGTTTGTATGATTCTGATTTTTGTCTGTCGTTGTTGGAGAAATGGTATAGATGTTATATGGATATTGATAAGCAGGTAGAAGAGGCTGGTCTGAAATTTACTGGTGTAAAGGGTATGAAAGAGTCTTGTGTTGCCTTGTGTATGTCTGAAATAAATATGTTCGAGGCGGTTGAAGAAGCTTTTGTAAAGAAAGAGATAAACAGTGCTGTTAAGTTTGCTGTCCTACAAGAGTTAAGGAGAATAAGAAGTATTTATTTGGATAATGAAAAAGAGCCTTTAATAAATGAGTTGACGAGAAAGATAGATAATGCCTATGTAATGTTGAAAAGGCGATATAATGTTTCTCCTGCCCGTATGGAGCTTCTTAATGGGTCGTATAATAATGTATCGTGAAATAATCGTTTTTATTCGTTTTTTGATATGGTATTTATTAAAGGTGGATTGTAATCAGTAGTAAATCATAATTGTGCAAAAAAACGCTTATTTACAATCTTTCTGCTTATGTTGGTGAAATGTCATGGATAGAAGATTTTCTTGCAACATTGAAACAAACGAAATATCGTTTACAACTTCATTAAAATTTGTAAGATAGTCTTGAATATCATTGTACTGCGGGGTTGACTTTGCTGAGGACAATAATTCAAGACTATCATTTTAAATGATTTGAAAATATGTCAGTAGAATTTCAAAGTGGATTTGATGAACTGATGAAAGCTCGTAGAGCTTCTGTTGGTGAGATAAGACGTTACGGTAAGTTTGATTATCGTAAAACTCCTTACGGTTGGGTTTATGTAGGTGAGAATAAATTATATCAAATTAATGAACAATTTAATAAAATACTTGATAAACAAATTAAAGGTGAACTTCCTAAAGATTATAAGTATAAACTTGGAAAACCTGAGAATATATTATCAAGCGCTGGATTTCCTGATAGGGAAATTCGTTTAATGGCTTCTACTCTATCTTTAAAATCGAGTAAAAAATATAAAAACAATCATCCTTTTGATTTGAAGGATGTAAGGAATTTACCTTTTGCTTTAAATCATCCTATTTTTATATTTAATAGTAAAACCCAACCTACATCAAAGGTAGTTATAACTGATTTAAAAAGTAATAATGTAAATTTACTTATTGCTTTACAGATTGATTTTAAAGAAAAGGATGCTATTGTAATTTCTATAAGAAGTATTTATCCTAAAGAAAGTCAGCAGTCTATATTAAATTGGGTAAATGAAGGTTTGTTAGTTTGGAGAGATAAAAAGAAAGCGCTGAAATTTTCATCTAAACTGCAGTCCAATTCCGCAGAAGTTAGAGAAAATACCAGCGCTTTGTTTGATGCTGTAAATATCATAAGAAAATTTGAGAATGCCAACAAAAAGGATAACGAGTTAAATATAATTAAAGATAAATTAAGAAAAAGTAGTTCATCTAAACTGCAGTCTAATTCCGCAGACGTTAGAGGAACTACTTTAAAAAAGAGTCTCGATCATACGACTCCTGATGATTCCGTCCTTCAGTATGGCCTGGATCTGTTCCGGTATAAAACCTCTCCTGTTTCCATCGACTCTTTTTATAAAGAAGAGAGTGGGCGAAGCTGCTCTTCACTGCCTAAAGATACGACTAATACGAATGATATGCAACAATTTATGGACGAAATTATAGAAAAGAGTAAGAAAGGTGCACCTATTGGTACAGAGAGGACCTACAGTAATGGTAAGACTTATATTAGGGCTAATTTATTGGAATAACGATATTTATATTCTTGTTTTTTCTGTGTGGTAAACAGTTTTTCTTGTTTTATACAAAATTATGTAATAAATATTTGGACAGTCAAAAATAATTAAATATATTTGTTTTGTGGTTATGTAAATGACACTATAATAGATAGTTATATATAGTATATGATTATAGTAACAGACAAATATTATGATTATGGAGACTAAGAATAAGGGTTTTGATACTGGTATAGCAAGTGAGTATTTGGTACTGTCTATGTTGTACCGTCTTGGGATAGATGCTTATATGACATTGGGGAATAAGAAAAGTGTAGATATTTGGATAAAGAATGATGACGACTTTGCCATTGAAATAGATGTAAAGTCTGTTCGTGAATATGATTCTATTCCTGTCGGTAATGTGGAAGCTAAGGATAATCGTTATATTGTCTTTGTAATATATAATAAGAAGTTTGACTTTAAAGATGTTCCTACACTGCCTGAATTTTATATTGTTCCAAGTAAATATGTGGTAGAGAATAGAACAAAATATGACTTAAAAAGTGGTGGAGAACGTTTTAATATCTTTAAAAAGGATATAAAGGACTATATCAATCGTTGGGATTTATTGAAAAAAAGGTGATAGTTATCAATTATAAATAAGGGGATTATATAGTTATGTCAGCTTATGGAGTGACGCTTCTGCTAATTAAGAAAGAGGACGAAAAGGAGTTTGTTGTCTGTAGTACGGAAGATTTGAACATGGATTATCACGAACTTCGTAATTTATATTCGTTTAGGGAAGAACATAATGATGGTTATATGGACTATTACTTGGATATACCTAAGGAAGAATTGCCAACTATATATGATCAGACAAAACGAACTGTAGGTTATACGAAGAGGCAACTATTAAAATATCATGAGGAGCAGTTGAAAGTCTTGGACTCTATTATGTTGCGGACTGATTATGACTTTATTCGCATTCATATTTATGAATTTGATTGTTATGGTGTAGATTAATGTATAATTATTAACGATTAAAAGTGTATGAAAACTGTTAAGGGGAAAGAAAAACGTCCAGTTCACCCTCGTTGGAATGATACAAGTGGTATAAGTGTTATTTATAGAGCGACTGAAGAAGAGAGAAAAAAAGCAACTGAAAAGATGGTCGATACTGCTGTTAGGAATATTGAAAAATTTCATGCTGACAAGAATAAGCAAAATATAAAAGACTTGAAGAGTTGTCAGAAAGATTATTTGCAAGAAGAAAAGGAACTTCAACGGAAAATTTCTCTTGGGATGAAAAAGTACAGAGAGAAATTGTCAAAAGAATATATGGAAATTGGGCATGAAATAGAGTTGTCTTTGGCAGAGCAACATATAATTAGTGGCTTGGATAAATATATAGAAGAAGGTAATTTTGATATGGTAGAACAGTATATGTTCTATATGTTTAGAGATTACGGGATTGACTTGCTTGAAAATTATGAGGTGGCAGACAGAGTTGAATATATAAAGAGAATTCTGCCTACTTTGATAGATATAAAGATGAGAAAATCTATTTTAGAAGAAATCACAGAAATGATTACCAATGATATTGAAGATATTAAATCTCTAATTGAGACGAAGAGGGGGCTGTTTATATTGGAAAAGAAAATAGCTTCTCAATAGATATTGGATTTAATTACGAAAAATAGAATGCCGTTTGACTATTTTGTTGAATGGTATTCTTTTTATATATGGCTTGCCACTATAAGGAAGATAATATTGTGTGTTCTGAATGTATGGGGATTTACATTAAAGAACCGCGTTGTATATAATGGTCTGTTTTGTTGTCCACGGTTAAAGAATGTCCGACCTTTATAGTAAATAAAAAAGCTATAAAGTTATGAATGTTTTAGACGTTGATTTGTATCAATTTGAATTAGTTTATAGGATTTGTTTTAGGAAAGTTGTACAGAAAAAAGAAAAAGGAGTTGAACTGATTGCTCTAACTCCTTGTATATCTGTAAGTTATATTAAGTTCTTGAATATAAGCTCTTTGGTTCCCCCAGACGCGTACTCTAACCGGGCTGAGCTACACCCCGAATTGCGGATGCAAAAGTACGTCTTTATTTTGAAATAGCAAATACTTCTGTGATTTTTTATTGCCTTTATTTTACCTTTATTTTAAAATTCGCTGTTTATCAGTGTTTTCTTATTGTTAAATAAATCTGAAATAGTAGGTGATTGCAATATCCGGCCGGAAAAACGGATGATTCTTTGGGGCATATTACCTTTTTCTTGTTTATTTATATTAGCTTTGCCATCTCCCAAAAGCAGTTATAAACCGTATAAACAATATATTTGATGATGGATATACCTAAATTGCGCTTGTTGAACCAGCAGTTGGCGAATCCTTTGTTTCATTCTCCGAAAGAGTTGGTGTCCTGGATGGGAGCTGTCCAGGCACAGGATTATGCAATGGCTAAATGGGCGGTGGGTATGCGCCTGGCTTCGGCCACTGTCCGGACGGTGGAAGAAGCGTTGCAGAGAGGAGAGATTTTAAGAACGCATGTAATGCGCCCTACGTGGCATCTGGTGGCGGCAGAAGATATTCGTTGGATGCTGAAGCTCTCTGCCCGGCGTATAAAAGCTGCCAATGAGGCATACGCCAAAGGCAGGGAAGAGATATCCGAGGAACTTTACAGTAAAAGCAATCGTGCATTGGAAACGATTCTTGCCGGAAAGAAAAGGCTGACCAGGCTGGAAATAGCGGAACACTTCCGGCATTCGGGGCTGGCGGCGGACAACTATCATATGACCCGCTTTATGGTACGGGCGGAAGTGGAAGGCATCGTTTGCGGAGGAGAGTCTAAAGGCGGAAAGCATGCTTACATGCTTCTGGAAGAGTGCGTGCCACCTGTGCCGGACATAACGAAGGACGAGGCTCTGGCACGTTTGGCAAGGAACTATTTCCGTAGTCATACCCCTGCCACTTTACAGGATTTTGTGTGGTGGTCCGGACTATCCGTAACGGAAGCGAAACAAGGTATATACCTGATAGGCTGTGAACTGACGGAAGAGCAGTGGAAAGGGCAGACCTGGTATCTTCATGAGTCCGGCAGAACCCGCGGCAGCATAAAAGGGCATATACGGTTTCTGCCGCCGTACGATGAGCTGCTGCTGGGTTATAAAGACCGGACGGATGCGCTCCCTTCCGAACACTGTTCCAAAGCTTTTACAGGGAACGGATTGTTCTTCCCGGTAATACTTTACGAAGGGCAGATTGTAGGGAACTGGGACAGGAAGGTTAAAAGAAACGGATGCGACCCGGGGTATTCTCTCTTCCGGCAGGAAAGCCGTATAGATGAGGCTTTATTGGACAAAGCACAACAGCAGTATATGCAGTTCTTGGGAAAGTGAGGGATTTATACCCCCATACATTCCCGGTAAAAGTCGAACACCTCGAAAATCGTTTCTTTGTCCGCCGTCTGGTTCAGGCAGATATCGCCTACCTCTTTCAGCAGCGTGAAATTGATGATGCCGGCAGTGTTTTTCTTGTCATGCAACATCAGTTCGTAAAGGCTGTCGTATTGCTTGCAGCTAAAGGCGAAAGCGCCGTAATTCTCTTTGATAAATTGGATGGTCTGGCGCATTTTATCTTTAGGAAAGCCGGCTTTGAGGTAGGAGAGGTAAAGTTCGCACACAAGTCCCCACGCCACGGCATAACCATGCAGTACCGGACGGTTTTCGGCCAGGGCAAGACTCTCGAAAGCATGTCCTATGGTGTGTCCCAGATTGAGCGCCTTGCGTATGCCGTGCTCTTTGGGGTCTTGTTCCACAATATCTTCCTTTACCTGTACGGAGCGCCCTACCATTGTCCTGAGTGCGGAGTAATCTATGTTTTCTGTATCGAAAGACAGCAGCTCCGCCAGATGGTCGGAAGTGCTGATGAGTCCGTGCTTCAACATTTCGGCATAGCCGGAGAAAAAGTTGCGGGCATCGAGGCTGCGCAGGAACCCGGTTTCCAGCAAGACGGAGGAAGCAGGGGCGAAGACACCGATTTCATTCTTCAGTCCGTTGAAGTTGATGCCTGTTTTTCCGCCTACGGATGCGTCTACCATGGCAAGCAGGGTAGTAGGGATGTTGATGTATGCAATGCCGCGTTTGAAAGTGGCAGCCGCAAAGCCGCCGAGGTCGGTGGCCATTCCGCCGCCCAGGTTTATCAAGAGCGAATGGCGGGTGGCTCCCTGTTCGCTCAGAGCCTGCCACACGGAAGCCAGCGTCTCCAGGTTCTTGTGCACGTCTTCTGCTCCGATAATGATTTCGGCGGCATTTTCCAGTGCGGGGATGCTTTGCAGTTGCGGCAGGCAAAGGCGGTGCGTATGTTCGTCGGTAAGGATGAAAAGCTTGTCGTGAGGACATTTTCCGATGGCATGCGTCAGGTCGTTTTCCAACTCCTTGCAGAGGATTACTTCTTGTTTACTCATTTGACTTATTACGGATTAGAAGTTGTAAATTATGGAAGGGAGCATTGCTCTCTTTATTTATTATGCTACAAAGATAGTTCTTTCAACAATAAAACGTTATCTTTGTTTCCGAAAATCTATGTATTTGTAAGGTGTCCGCACCGTAACCTTTAATTTGTATGTAAGAAAATGAAAGCTTTACTTCCCGTATACTGCCGTCCGTTGGGCTATTTCGTAATTGCGCTGGCCTTGTTCCTTCCGTTCTTGATGATGCTTACGGGCAGGGTTACAGATGCCAATCTGCTGTTTTATAAAGAGTGCTCCAAACTCCTGATGATGCTGGGGGCATTGATGATACTCTTTGCGCTGACGAAAGGCGAATGCAAGGCGACAGAGGAGATACGCAACAAAGCCACGCGCAATGCGATGTTCCTTACCGTGCTCTTTATTTTCGGAGGCATGCTGTACAGGGTGGCGCAGGGCGATATTATGTCCGTCGATTCTTCTTCTTTCCTGATATTCCTGATTATGAACGTCCTCTGCCTTGAATTCGGCATAAAGAAAGCGACCGTGGACAACCTGTTCAAGCGGAATAACCGGTAATTAAACAAAATCATTCTGTAGCCCGTTAAACCTTTTGCCCGTACTTTTGTCAAAAGCATCAGTTACAAATAAACAGTGTTGATTATTTAGAAGACAGGGCATGAAAAAAATTATCACTGCGGCGGTGCTGTTGCTGGCAACGGCATTGTCTGCTTTTTCACAAACCAAAAACATCACCGTATCCGGCCGTGTGCTTGAAGACACGAACGAGCCTGCGGTGCAAGCTACCATTCAATTGCTATCGTTGCCGGACAGCGCTTATGCAGCCGGTGTTGCCACTACGGGAAACGGCTACTTTACCCTGCCGAAGGTGAATGCGGGGAAATATGTGCTGAAAGTTTCCTATATAGGTTTTAAGAATAAGTTTCTACCGCTGCATCTCTATGCCAACGTGCGCAATAAAAATGTGGGTACGATAACGCTCGAAACGGATGCCATTATGCTTGCCGAGGCTGTGGTAGTGGCGGAAGCGCCGCAAGTGCAGGTGGTGGAAGATACGCTGATGTACAGTTCCTCTGTCTATCGCACGCCGGAAGGGGCGATGCTGGAAGAACTGGTGAAGAAACTGCCCGGTGCGGAAATCGATGATGACGGCAATGTGACGATTAACGGCAAGGAGCTGAAGAAAATCATGGTGGACGGCAAAGAGTTCTTCGGGGGCGATATAAAGACGGGCTTGAAGAACTTGCCGGTGGATATAATTGATAAACTGAAAACCTACGATAAGAAGTCCGACCTGGCACGCATCACCGGTATAGATGACGGTGAAGAGGAGACGGTGCTCGACCTTACCATAAAGAAAGGTATGAATAAGGGGTGGTTCGGCAATGCGGATGTGGCTTATGGTACGGAAGACCGTTATATGGCACGCATGATGGTAAATTACATTGTCGATAAGACGCAATTCTCTTTGATTGGTTCTGCCAATAATGTCAACGACCAGGGATTCTCCGGTGGTGGCGGCGGTCCGCGCTGGCGCAGGAACAACGGTTTGGTAGCCACGAAAACACTGGGAGCGAACTTTGCGACGGAGACTTCGAAACTGGAGCTCGACGGTAGTGTCCGCTATGATTATAAAGGTGCGGACATTATCAGTACCAACTCTTCGGAACGTTTCCTGCAGAACGGAAGTTCATACTCCAATTCGAACGCTGTCAACAAGAACAAGAATTCGGATGTCTTTGCCAACTTCCGTCTGGAGTGGAAGCCGGATTCGATGACGAATATCATTTTCCGTCCTAACTTCTCTTACGGCAAGACAAACGGTACTTCCGGTTCGGAATCGGGAACATTCAACTCGGACCCGTATAGCCTGATTGCCAACCCGAACGATTTTCTCGACTTCGACAAGCTGGAAGACGACCCTTTGGAAAGTATCCGTGTCAATGCAACGAATGATGCTTCTCTGACCAAAAGCAAAAGCATTTCGACATCCGCCACGTTGCAACTCAACAGGAAGCTGAATAACCGCGGACGTAACATAACCTTCCGCGGACGCTTTAGCTACGGCGACAACGACAACGACCAGTACAGGCAGTCGGAAACCCGCTATTACCAGATATTGAACGCGTTGGGCGGAGACTCCGTTCTGTATCGCAACCAGTATATCACAACACCTACCAACAATTATAATTATAGCGCCCAGGTTACGTACAGCGAACCGATTGCACGCGCCACTTTCCTGCAGTTCAGCTATCAGTTCCAATACAAGTACAGCGAGAGCGACAAGACCACATTCGATATGCTGGACTATCCGGAGTGGGACATCAACGGGCCTTTGCCGTCCGGATACGAGTCGCATGCCGTGGATAGCCTGGGCAAATATGCGGAGTACAGATACTACAACCACGATGCGTCCGTGTCGTTGCGCTTCATCCGTGAGAAGTATCAGTTGAGTGCGGGGATGTCTTTCCAGCCGCAGCATTCGGTATTGTCCTATAAGCGCGGGGATTATATGATTGATACCGCCCGAAACGTATTCAACTTTGCCCCGAACATTGATTTCCGTTACCGTTTTTCTAAAGTGAGCCAGTTGCGTTTTATGTATCGTGGACGCAGCAGTCAGCCGAGCATGGAGAACCTGCTGCCTATTGCCGACAACTCGAATCCGCTGAACATCAGAGTCGGAAATCCGGGACTGAAGCCGGCATTTACGCACAATATGCGCCTCTTCTACAATACTTATAATGGGGAGTTGCAGCGCGGAATGATGACACATCTCAGCTTCTCGACCACGCAGAACAGCATCAGCAACAGTACGGTGTACAACGAGCAAACCGGCGGACGGACCACTACGCCCAAGAATATCAACGGCAACTGGAGCGCTTTCGGTATGTTCGGATTCAATACGGCGTTGAAGAACAAGAAGTTTACGGTAAACTCTTTTTCGCAACTCAGATACAATAACAACGTGGCTTTCCTATACGATCAGAATACGAAACAGGATAACAAGAATACCACTACCGAACTTATGCTGAGCGAGCGGGTGAACGGGGCCTACCGCAACGACTGGTTTGAATTCGGAGTGAACGGTTCGGTTTCCTATACGGCAGAGCGCAGCAAATTGCGCCCGGAGAATAACCAGAATCCCTATACCTTCTCTTACGGTGCGCTGACCAACATCACGATGCCCTGGAAGATGACGCTTTCCACCAATATCACCAATCAAAGCCGCCGCGGCTATACGGACAGCAGCATGAACCGCAACGAGTTGATCTGGAACGCGCAACTTTCGCAATCGTTCCTGAAAGGTGCGGCGACTGTGAGCTTCGAGATGTACGATATCCTGAAACAACAGAGCAACATCAGCCGCTCGTTGACGGCGGATGGCCGGTCGGTGTCGTCTTATAATGGTGTCAACAGCTACTGCATGCTGCATTTCATTTACCGTTTGAATATTTTTGGCGGTAAGGGTGCGCGCGAAAGCATGCGTGGCAGGCAAGGCTTCGGCGGTCCTGGTCCGGGCGGCCACCGGGGTGGCTTTGGCGGCGGGCGGCGTCCGTTCTAATGTTAATCAATGTAATAGGTCGTAAAACTTCCTTCCTTTTTCATATATTTGTTTTAAAATCTGTTTTGATTTTTATTCGGGACTTATTTCTTCTTGTGACAAATGTATGCTTGATTGGAACTTCATAGCCGGCCTGATTGCCACAGTAGCATTCGATATTATCTATTTTGGCGCAATTATCGGAACAATCACGGTTATCATTCTCGATAACCGGAATCCGGTAAAGACAATGGCGTGGATATTGGTGCTGATGTTCCTTCCGGTGGTGGGACTGGTGTTTTACTTCTTCTTCGGCCGCAGCCAAAGGCGGGTGCGTGTCATTGGCAAGAAGAGTTACAACCGTCTGTTGAAGAAGCCGATGGCCGAATATCTTGCCCAGGATTCCTGTGCGCTTCCGGCAAATTACGGACGCCTTATCTCTCTGTTTCGCAACACCAACCAGGCTTTTCCTTTCGATGGAAACCGTGTGGAAGTCTATACGCGGGGACTTTCCATGATTCAATCCTTGTTGCGCGAATTGCAAAAGGCGACCAGGCACATCCACATGGAGTTTTATATCTTCGAGGATGACGCCGTAGGCCGTATGGTGCGCGATGTGCTGATGGAGAAAGCGAAGCAGGGAGTGGAAGTGCGTGTGATTTATGATGATGTGGGATGCTGGCATGTTCCCAACCGCTTTTATGAACAGATGCGCGAGGCGGGAGTAGAAGTGCGCAGTTTCCTGAAAGTACGTTTTCCTTTGTTCACCAGCAAGGTGAATTACCGCAACCACCGCAAGATTGTAGTCATTGACGGGCGCGTGGGCTTTGTAGGCGGAATGAACCTGGCCGAACGTTATATGCGCGGCTTTTCATGGGGCATCTGGCGTGATACGCACCTGCTGCTGGAAGGTAAGGTTGTGCATGGTCTGCAAACGGCTTTTCTGCTCGACTGGTATTTTGTAGACCGTACCTTGATTACGTCTGCCCGCTACTTCCCGAAGGTGGATGTCTGCGGCACTTCACTGGCGCAGATTGTAACGGCCGAGCCGATAGGTCCCTGGAAAGAAATCATGCAGGGACTTGTCATGGCGATAACCGGCGCCCGGAAATACTTTTATATACAGACTCCTTATTTTCTCCCGACGGAAGCCGTGCTCGTAGCCATGCAGACGGCTGCACTGGCAGGGGTGGATGTGCGTCTTATGCTGCCTTATCGTGCGGATAACAGGCTGACGCATCTGGGCTCCTGCTCGTATCTGGCAGAGGCGTTGCGTGCAGGTGTCAAGGTGTACTTTTATAAAAAAGGTTTCCTGCACTCCAAACTCATGGTATCGGATGACGAATTGTCCACAGTAGGCTCTACGAACGTGGATTTCCGCAGTTTCGAGCATAATTTTGAGGTGAATGCCTTTATATACGACACCGAGACCGCATTGCAGATGCGTGAGATATTCTTGCAGGACCAGCGGGAATGTGTGCAGGTATTCTCCAAGAATTGGGAGAAACGTCCCTGGCACCGTAAGGCGGCAGAAAGCATAGTGCGGCTGCTGGCACCGTTACTGTAGCTTTCAGCCTTGAATGCCGAAGAAAGAGAAATTGACACTGCCGTAGATTCTTCTTTCCAAAAAGCAGGGATGTTCCTCGAAGTTATTGGTTTTTCCATGTTCCAGCACGAACAGGCCGTCTTCTTTCAGCAGGTTGTTGTCGAAAATAAGGTCGGGCAGGGTTTCAAGCTCTTTGAGTCCGTACGGCGGGTCGGCAAAGATAAAGTCGAACCGTTCGCGGCTGCCTTGTATGTATCTGAATACATCGCCGCGGACAGGCAGGCATTTATCGGTCTTGAGTTCTTTCATTACCTTGCAGATGAAAGCGTAATGGTCGCGGTCTTTCTCTACGCTGATTACCTGGTCGCAGCCTCTGGACACAAGCTCGATGCTGATGCTGCCTGTGCCGGCAAATAAATCGAGTGCGCGTACGCCTTCTTCAAAGTCCATGTAGTTGGACAGTACATTAAACAGATTCTCTTTGGCGAAATCGGTTGTGGGGCGTGCCTTGAAAGTATGGGGCACGTCGAAACGCCTTCTTTTGTATATTCCGCTTATTACTCGCATAGGTTGATGGCTTGTAGGTCGAGATTGGCGGCAGGGTTCATGATGAATGCTTGCCGGATAAATTTTTTCAGTTCGGGCAGCAGTTGCTCTTTGTCGTACAGTTCGCCGGTGAGGTGGAGCTCGTCGCGTTCCTGCGCCATGCCAAGCTGCTTCCATACACAGAGAATGTAATAGAGGCGGTCGTTTGTCTCCTTGCAGGCAAAGGTGTTGGCGAATGCCAGCCGGCCGCGTTCGTAGGCGTATATCTCTGCCGCTTCTTTGCGCAGGTGCACATACATTTTCCGGCAATTGCCCAGGCGGCTCTTTGCCGCAAAGTACTCTATGAGAGGGCTTGCCTGCGCATAGAAACGGACGTCGGGATACTGTTCGCGTAAAAGGGAGCAGGCGCTTTTGTCCATTCCAAACAGTACGACTATATTGTTCTTATGCAAGATGTTGTATTGCACCAGTTCGTTGTCTTGTCTGGAGTGATTATGATAGAATACGGTTTCCGCCTGTTCGTCCTCAAAGAATTCCAACGGAATGAATGTAAAGCGTTTGCCCGCCATAAGGACATTGATACGGCGGAAAGGATTCTTCAGCCAGTCCGTTTCGCGGAAAGCCTGTTTCAGGTTGGCAGTGAGGGACAGGGAATCGTCCACTCCGTGCTCATGGAAAGAAAACTTGCCTTCGCCGAGCGGATTGAATATAGAAAAAGAAAATCCATCCGTACTCAGACGGATGGATAAGGTATATTGTTCCGATTTACTAAAATCAGTCGTTTCTATCATACGTATTGTGTCGGTGGATTATTCCCAGTTACCGGCGTTGTTGTTGGCTGTTTCCAGGCTACCGATCATCAGACCTGAGTATTTGCCCAACTTGGTTTGAACATCTTTCAGGTTAGCGATTTCCTGTTTGTCGAGACCGTTCAGATATACTTCATACGGAGTCTTGACTTCGAGCAGACAGAAAGGAGCACCGGATTTGGCAGTATCGTTCTTGATAGCCATTTCAAACTGTGCACCGTTGCCGAAAGGAACATATCTCATAGAGTCGGCATTGAAGCCTTTCGGGAAGATAGTGTCCAGCACGGCTACCCACATGGTATCGCGTTTGAAGTTTTCCAATCCCCATTTCTTGACTTCTGCATAGTTGCCCGTCTTTTTGGCCTTATTGATGATGTTGATAGCCTTCTTTTCAGTCAAGCCGTCTTCCAACTGCTTGTCGTCCAATTCACCCTGCTTGAAGATAAACGGAAGTTTCTGATTCTTTACGAAGTCAATCAACGTATCGAAGCTGGCAGTATATTGCTGGTTGTGCAAACCACGGTATTCCAACTGCGCTTTACGAATGTCGATAAGGCGGGCAATTACTGCTGCGTCTCTTTGTTTCTTGGCTTTTTCAAAGTTTATAGGACCCATGATGCTGGCATAGCAGATGTAAACCAAAGCCAGGGCACACAAGCCTAAAACGATATTAAAAACTGTTTTCATGATAAATATGTTTTTTAGTTGTTATATTCGCACCGCAAAAATAAAAGAAATAAATTTAAAAACGACAGTTCCCGTTACTTTTTTCTCTTACAAAAATGATAAATAACTATTTAGAAAGGCAAATTAAGGAAAATTTTCCTTATCAACCAACTCCGGAGCAGGAAATTGCTATAAAATCTTTGTCGGACTTCCTTCTCGCGCCCCGTAGTGAGACGGTTTTTCTGCTCCGTGGCTATGCAGGTACGGGTAAGACCTCGCTGGTGGGCGCTCTGGTCAGGACTTTGGACAAGCTGCAACAGAAGTCGGTATTACTGGCTCCGACGGGGCGGGCGGCGAAGGTTTTCTCCGCTTATGCGGGACATCCGGCGTTTACAATTCATAAAAAAATTTATAGACAGCAATCTTTTTCCAATGAGACAAGCAACTTTTCGGTGAACGATAATTTGACAACTCATACATTATATATTGTCGACGAGTCGTCGATGATTGCCAATGACGGTCTGTCGGGTTCGGCATTCGGCACGGGGCGTTTGCTGGACGATCTGGTGCAGTTTGTCTATTCGGGTATGGGATGCCGCCTTTTGCTGATGGGAGATACGGCACAGCTTCCGCCGGTGGGCGAGGAGCAGAGTCCCGCTCTGTTTGCAGATGCCTTGAAAGGCTACGGACTGGAGGTGCAGGAAGTGGACTTGACCCAAGTGGTACGCCAGGAGCAGCAATCGGGTATTTTGTGGAACGCTACGCGCCTGCGGCAACTGATTGCCGAAGATGCCTGCGAGGCTCTGCCGAAGATAAAGGTTGCGGGGTTTGCCGACATCAAAGTCCTGCCGGGCGATGAACTGATAGATGCGCTCGAAACGTGTTACGACCGCGACGGGCTGGACGAGACGATTGTGATATGCCGCTCCAACAAGCGTGCCAATATCTACAATAACGGCATCCGCTCCCGGATACTCTGGCGGGAAGATGAACTGAATACGGGCGACTTGCTGATGGTGGCGAAAAATAATTATTATTGGACGGAAAAACAGAAGGAGATGGACTTTATAGCCAACGGCGAGACAGCGGTGGTGCGGCGCGTGCGCCGCACTCGCGAACTGTATGGTTTTCGTTTTGCGGATGTCACGCTGGAATTTCCCGATTACGACAACTTCGAACTGGAAGCAAATCTTCTGCTGGATACATTGCACAGTGATGCGCCTGCACTGCCCAAGGCGGATAACGACCGTCTTTTCTATACCGTTCTCGAAGATTATGCCGACATCACCGTGAAGCGGGAACGGATGAAGAAGATGAAGGCCGACCCTTATTACAATGCCTTGCAAGTGAAGTATGCCTATGCCGTGACGTGCCATAAGGCGCAGGGCGGGCAGTGGAAGAATGTTTTTCTGGACCAGGGGTATATGACGGACGAATATCTGACGCCCGATTATTTCCGTTGGCTTTATACGGCATTTACCCGGGCCACGGGCACTCTTTATCTGGTGAACTATCCGAAAGAGCAGATCTGTTGAAAAAGAGACGGGTAATGATGTGGCATTCCGCTATATTCTGTATTTTTTCAGATGGAACAATTGTTACCTGACGATTTTTCTTTCCGAAACCGAAGGGGAAGACGGGGACGTACATACGCTGTGGCAGTTTACTTATGACGGAGTGGCTACGATAAGGTGCGTGCTTGCTGAGAATGTAACTCCGTTCTGTTCGCCCGGATTACTGCCTGAGGGGGTGATGGCTATTTATCGCGAGCACTTCCTGTTGAAGTGGGAATAGAAGTCGGTTCCTTCCGAACAGAGGTTGTAAGTGGGGAAAAACAAAGAGGGTATGTCAAAACTAATATTCGCTTGCTATTTATTTCTTTTTAGGCACGGATTACACGGGAAACATAGATTTTCTTTGTTCTTTTTCCGTGAAATCTGCGAAATCCGTGCCTAAAAGAAATCATCAAGTGTATTTTGACACACCCTCTTTATTGTAAATTGAATATCTGCCTCTCCGGCAATCTTACGGATTATAATCCTGCCAGTTCCAAGACTTTGTCTACGGCTGCGCTCAAGCCGTCCGGGTTCTTTCCGCCGGCAGTTGCAAAGTGGGGCTGACCGCCGCCGCCGCCTTGTATCAGCTTGGCGGCTTCTTTTACAAGGTTACCGGCTTTCAGTCCGCCGGCTACGAGGTTGTCGCTCAGCATCACTGTCAGCATCGGTTTGCCTTCGAATACCGTTCCCGCAACAAAGAAAAGGTTTTCCGTAATCTCTCCGCGCAGTTGGAATGCGATGTTCTTAACCGTGTCGGCGGGTATCATGGCTGCACAGAACTTGATTACCTTCGTACCGTTCACCTCTTGGATATTCTGTAGAAGTTTCTCTTTCAGTTGTGCTTCTTTCTCTTTCATGAAATCTTCCACCTGTTTCTTCAGACCGGCGTTCTCTTCGATGTATTTGCGGATGGCGCCTGACAGGTCGGGGGCGTTGTTGAAGAGTGCTTTCAAATCGCGCATCGTATCCTGGAAGGCATCGAGCATCTCCTCTACGCGTGCTCCGGTATAGGCTTCGATACGGCGGACACCGGCGGCAACGGAACTTTCGGATACAATCTTCATCATTCCGATGTTTCCGGTAGCGGCTACGTGCGTACCACCGCAGAATTCAATGGAAGAACCGAACTGGATGACACGTACACGGTCACCATACTTTTCGCCGAAAAGAGCGATGGCGCCCAGTTCCTTGGCTTCTTCGATAGGTATGTTGCGGTACTCTTTCAGAGGGATGTTGGCACGTATCTTGGCATTCACGATGTGTTCCACCTGGCGGATTTCCTCGTCCGTCACTTTTTGGAAGTGCGAGAAGTCGAAACGCAATGAGTCCGGAGTCACCAAAGAACCCTTTTGCTCTACGTGGTCGCCCAATACCTCGCGCAATGCGGCATCCAGCAGGTGGGTAGCAGAGTGGTTGGCGGCGCAGGCGGCACGTTTGTCCGTATCTACACATGCCATGAACGGTGCTTCCAGGTGTTCGGGCAGCTTCTTGGTGATATGGATAGGAAGGTTGTTCTCCTTTTTGGTGTCGATGACTTCAATCGTTTCGAACTCATTGACCAGTACGCCGGTATCGCCTACCTGTCCGCCGCTTTCGGCATAGAACGGAGTCTTGTCCAGTACAATCTGGAACAGTGTCTGGTTCTTTTGCTTTATCTGGCGGTAGCGCAGAATGGATGTCTCATATTCCGTATAATCGTAGCCTACAAATTCGGTAGTGCCTTCCTGCAGTGCAATCCAGTCTCCGGTTTCAACGGCGGCGGCATTGCGTGCACGTTGCTTTTGCTGCTGCATTTCGGCATCGAACTCTTTGATGTCGGCGGTCATGCCGTTTTCGCGGAGGATGAGTTCGGTGAGGTCGAGCGGAAAGCCGAACGTATCATAGAGCGTAAAGGCGTCTTTACCGCTGATTTCGGTCTTGCCGGCTGCCTTGGCATCCGCCATGGTCTTATCCAGCAGACGGATACCGGTCTCCAAAGTACGGAGGAAAGAATCTTCTTCTTCTTTAATGACTTTGGCTATCAGTTCTTTCTGTGCATTCAACTCGGGGTATGCGCCGCCCATGTTCTCGATGAGTACGGGCAACAACTTGTACATGAAAGCCTGCTTCTGTCCGAGGAACGTGTAGCCGTAGCGCACTGCACGGCGGAGGATACGGCGGATTACGTAACCTGCCTTGGCATTGCTCGGAAGCTGGCCGTCGGTGATGGAGAAGGCGATTGTACGGATGTGGTCGGCAATTACGCGCATGGCGATGTCCTGCTGTTCGTTTTTGCCGTATGTGGCTCCCGTCATGTCACCGATGGCTTTCAGTATCGGTTGGAAAACATCGGTGTCGTAGTTGGAAGTCTTGCCTTGCAGTGTACGTACCAGGCGTTCAAAGCCCATACCGGTGTCGATTACTTTGGCGGGAAGTCCTTCGAGGCTGCCGTCTGCCTTGCGGTTGAACTGCATGAATACGAGGTTCCATATCTCGATAACCTGCGGATGGTCTTTGTTCACCAGTTGCGAACCGGGTACTTTGGCCTTTTCTTCTTCCGAACGCGAATCCACGTGAATTTCGGAGCACGGGCCACAAGGGCCGGTATCACCCATTTCCCAGAAGTTATCGTGTTTGTTTCCGTTAAGGATATGGTCTTTCGGCAGGAACTGTTCCCAATAGGAAGCGGCTTCGTTGTCGCGTTCCAGGCCTTCTTCGGGGCTGCCTTCGAATACGGTGGCGTAGAGGTCTTTCGGGTCGAGTTTCAGCACATCGACCAGATATTCCCATGCCCAGGAGATGGCTTCTTTCTTGAAGTAGTCGCCAAACGACCAGTTGCCCAGCATCTCGAACATGGTGTGGTGGTACGTATCGTGCCCCACTTCTTCCAGGTCATTGTGCTTTCCGCTGACGCGCAGGCACTTCTGTGAGTCTGCCACTCTTTTATATTTCGCCGGGTGATTTCCCAAAATAATATCTTTAAACTGGTTCATACCCGCGTTGGTAAACATCAACGTGGGGTCGTCCTTAATCACCATAGGAGCCGAAGGCACAATCTGGTGACCTTTACTTTCGAAGAAACTCTTGAACGAGTCTCTGATTTCATTTGCAGTCAACATACTTCTTATTTATGATTTATGATTTCCGATTTACAGCTTGCGATTTATGACTTACGCATTCTATGACCCATCTTTCTATGAAATCATAAATCATAAATCATAAATCTTATAATTCTTGAAAAAACTGTGCAAAGATAGCTTGTTTTTCGTATTTTTGCCGCATTGATAATGAAATATTTACTCTCGATGCGCAAAGTTTACTACATTTATAATCCGCGGACACAGACTTACGACCGAATTTATCCTACCGTCCGGCAACGGGCGTTGAGCATATTGCGCCGGTTGTTTTTCGGTATGGGGTTGGGAGCCGGCAGCTTTATCGTACTGTTGCTGATTTTCGGTTCGCCGTCCGAGAAGGAGCTGCGGAAAGAAAACAGCCGGCTTCAGGCGCAGTATAACGTCCTTTCGCGGAGAATGGACGAGGCTATGGGAGTATTGCAGGATGTGCAGCAACGCGACGATAACCTGTATCGCGTAATATTCCAGGCCGACCCTGTTCCCTCGGCTATCCGTAAGGCTGGATACGGCGGTACAAACCGTTACGAACATCTGATGGATATGG
Source organism: Bacteroides sp. NSJ-48 (assembly GCF_014287405.1). Lineage (NCBI taxonomy): Bacteria > Pseudomonadati > Bacteroidota > Bacteroidia > Bacteroidales > Bacteroidaceae > Bacteroides > Bacteroides sp. NSJ-48. The sequence goes on from NZ_JACOOD010000037.1 coordinate 28,349, forward strand.
CCAATTCCGATTTGGTGGTGAATACTACGCAGAAAATGGATATGCTCACGAAGCAGCTTTATATCCAGTCCCGTTCGTTCGATGATGTGGTGGAGATGTGCAAGAACCATGATGAGATGCTGCGTTGCATCCCTGCCATTCAGCCCATTTCCAATAAGGATTTGCGCAAGACCGCTTCCGGTTATGGAACGCGCATCGACCCTATTTACGGAACTACCCGTTTTCATGCCGGCATGGACTTTTCGGCCCATCCGGGAACGGATGTATATGCAACCGGTGACGGCACTGTTGTTAAAATGGGATGGGAAACCGGTTATGGAAATCTTATCATCGTGGATCATGGCTTCGGTTACCAGACGTGGTATGCCCACTTGCAGGGATTCCGTACCAAACTCGGCAAACGGGTGGTGCGGGGCGAGGTTATCGGTGCGGTTGGAAGTACCGGCAAAAGTACAGGACCCCACCTGCACTACGAAGTGCATGTGAAAGGGCAGGTCGTAAATCCCGTGAATTATTACTTTATGGATTTAAGTGCCGAAGACTATGACCGTATGATACAGATTGCGGCAAATCATGGAAAAATGATGGATTAGCGGATTATGAATGTTTAACTGACAGGCTGTTATGCTGAATACCGATAAAGAACTGAAACTATATTACTCCATCAGCGAGGTTGCCAGAATGTTTGATGTCAACGAATCGCTGCTACGTTTCTGGGAGAAGGAGTTTCCGCAGCTCAGACCGAAGAAAGGCGGGCGGGGGATACGCCAATACCGTAAGGAAGATATTGAAACGGTGAAGTTGATTTATCACCTGGTTAAGGAGCGCGGCATGACGCTGCCCGGCGCACGCCAGCGCATGAAAGACAATAAGGAAGCCACTCTCCGGAATTTTGAAATCGTAGAGCGGCTGAAAAGTATCCGTGAAGAACTTATCGGTATGAAAGAATCCCTCGATGCCTTTACTTATGAGAATGTAGAGGCATTGAAAGAGAATCTTATGAAGGAACAGCCCGGATAGGGGTTATCCTTCTATTCTTGTCACCTGTTTGATGTTCTGTATCTGTTTCAGGTTGTCGCAGATGCTGCGTACGTCGTCCACATCGTGTACGTAAAGTTGTATCTTACCTTCAAAAATACCGTCGGTGGTTTCAATCGTCAGCTTGCGGATATTGACATTCAGCTGGCGGGAGATGACCTGCGTTACTTCGTTCAGCAATCCCATACTGTCGATACCTTTCAGATAAATCGTCACGAGGAATGACAACTCCTTGTGGGTGTCCCATTCGGTGGCGATGATACGGTTGCCATAGCTGCTCTTGAGGCGTGCGGCTACCGGACATTGGCGTTTGTGGATGATTATCCGGTTCTGCTCGTCTATATATCCCAATACATCGTCGCCGGGGATGGGGTGGCAGCAGTCGGCCATGATATAGTTCTTCTGGATGGTCTCTTCCGTCAGTTTCAATATCTGCTTGGTATTGATTTTTTCTTGCGGAACTTTCTCTTCGGACTGCTCCTTCGTGTCTTTGTTGTCTTTATTGCCGAACGAGAAAGTCAGGAACTTCTTCCAGTTGGTACTTTGTTTTTCCTTGAAGGCGTTCCGGTCCGCGTCGCCCAATACGAGTTTCTTGCTGCCCACGGCAACGAACAGCTCGTCGCGGGTATGGAAATTGTGCAGGCGGGTGAGCTTGTCTATTGCGGAGTCATCCATGCGTATATCCTCGTTCCTGAGAAAGTCTGCAAGGATTGCCTCGCCCTCTTTCTGATGCGCTTTCGCTTCTTTGCGCAGGATGGATGCGATTTTGGCACGGGCACGGGCGGTAGTGGCATAAGCTTCCCACTCCGGTTGCACGCGTTGCGATTTGGATGTAAGAACCTCTACCTGGTCGCCGCTCTGCAACTTATGGCTGAGGGGAACAAGCTTGTGGTTTACTTTGGCGCCGATGCAATGGCTGCCGATGTCGGTGTGCAGGGAGAAGGCAAAGTCCAGTGCTGTGGAGTTCTGCGGCATGGTCTTGATTTCGCCTTTCGGAGTAAACACAAAGATTTCCGAAGCAAACAGGTTCAGCTTGATTGTATCCAGAAAATCAATGGCGTCCGGTTGGGGGTCATCGAGTATCTCCTTGATGGTACGCAACCATTTGTCCAGCTCGCCTTCATCCTCGCTGCCGCCGCCTTCCTTATACTTCCAATGTGCGGCAAATCCCTGTTCGGCAACGTCGTTCATACGTTCACTGCGAATCTGGACTTCGATCCATTGCCCGTTATTGCCCATGAGGGTGACGTGCAAGGCCTGATAGCCGTTGGCTTTCGGATGGCTCACCCAGTCGCGCAGGCGGTCGGGATGCGGTTTGTATATTTTGGATATGGATACGTATATATTGAAGCAGTCATTCAGCTCTTCTTCCATGTTACGGGGCTCGAAGATGATACGTACGGCAAGCAGGTCGTAGATTTCCTCGAACGGCACATGCTTTGTCTGCATCTTGTTCCAAATGGAATAGATGGATTTGATGCGGGCAAGGATACGGTATTTCAGTCCCATTTTATCCAGTTGGGCACGTATCGGAGCGGTGAACTCTTTGAAAACCTTGTCGCGTTCTACGGCTGTCGCTTCAAGTTTCTTTTCTATCTCGCGGTATTCTTCCGGATGTTCGTAACGGAAGCTCAGGTTTTCCAGTTCCGTCTTTATCTTGTACAGGCCCAGCCGGTTGGCAAGCGGCGCATAGATATACAATGTTTCACCGGCTATCTTGAACTGCTTGTTGGGCAGCATGGAACCGAGTGTGCGCATATTGTGCAGCCGGTCGGCTATCTTTATGAGGATAACGCGGATGTCGTCGGACATGGTAAGCAGCAGTTTCTTGAAGTTCTCTGCCTGCGCCGAGGCGCGGTCGCCGAAGATGCCGCCTGAGATTTTGGTCAGTCCGTCAACGATTTGGGCGATTTTGGGGCCGAAGATGTTTTCGATATCCTCAACGGTGTAATCCGTGTCTTCCACCACATCGTGCAGCAGGGCGGCGCAGATGGACGTAGACCCCAGCCCTATCTCATTGCACACAATCTTCGCTACGGCGATGGGGTGCATGATATACGGTTCGCCCGAGCGGCGTTTGATTCCCTTATGTGCCTGGTTGGCAAAATTGAATGCCTTGGTTATTATTTCGACACGCTTGCGGTGTTTGGTTGCCAAGTAATCGTTCAACAGTTCCTGGAATGCCTGTTCAATCATTGCTTCTTCGGCTCTCTCTTTCTCCTTCTGGCTTACGCTCTCTTCCATATACTGTTTCTCCTTTCTTCTTCACTTTTTGCAAAAATAAGCAATTTTCAACACCGGACAAGCATTTATGTTTTTATTTGTAAATCTTCAGCCTCTTTCCCGCATTGATTCTGGTGCTTCTCAATCCGTTCCAGCTTTTTATCTGGCTGACGGTGACGCCGTATTTGCGGGCGATGGTCGACAGGGTTTCCCCATTGCGTATTCTGTGGTAGGTGACGTTGCCCTGTGAAGAACTTTTCCCTTTGCTGCTGCGTGCTGTGCTGCGGGTATTGGCCACGGAAACAGTTCTGCGGTTTTTAAACAGCTCCGCACTGCGGTGGGCGTAAATCGTGTCTTGGCTGTCGATGAAAGTGCTGATGTAGTTTATAGGCAGGCGGAGTGTCTGAGGCTTGCTGTCTCCCGGAATGATATTCTTCTTGTACTGGGGATTCAGGCTTTTGACCTCATCCATTCCGATGCCGCAGACATCCGTGATTTGTTCAAAATGCAGGTTGCGGTTCACTTGTATGGTATCCGTGGCGTCCGGAATATTGGTTTCCATCGGGCAGATATTGTGCTTGCAGTAGTACGTCATTACGTAGTTGGCGGCTATAAAAGCGGGTACGTATCCGCGTGTTTCTTTGGGCAGATAGTTGTATATTTCCCAATAATCCGTTTTGCCGCCTGCGCGCCGGATGGCTTTGTTGATGGTGCCGGGACCGCAGTTGTAGGCGGCGATTACCAGGTTCCAGTCCTGGTAGATGGCATACATATCTTTCAGGTAGCGTGCGGCGGCCCAGGTAGCCTTAATCGGGTCGCGGCGTTCGTCCACAAGGCTGTTGCTTTCCAGGCCGTATATCTTGCCGGTGTTCAGCATGAACTGCCACAGGCCGGAGGCTCCGGCACGGGATACGGCCGAGGGATTAAGCGCAGACTCGATAATCGGCAGATATTTCAGTTCCAGCGGCAGCCCGTAAGTGTCGAGCGCCTCTTCGAAAATGGGCATGTAGAAGTTGCAGGCACTCAGCATGAAAGCCACCTGGTTGCGGAGGCGTCTGGTATACATGTCGATGAATTTGCGTACAATCTCGTTATAGGGCATCTCCATAATGGTCGGCATGCGCGAGAGCCGGTCGATGTATACGGAATCGCTGAATTGGGGATTGACGGTAGAGGTGCTGCAATCCTTTCCTAAATCTATGTAGTTCTTGGCTTTCCAGTCGCTGAGCAGGCTGTCTACAGGGTAGGTCATGCTCTTGGGCAGGTCGATGACTTCCCGCCGTTCCGTTCCGTTTTCGCGGATAATGACATCTACGCTTTCTTGGGCGTATGCTTGCGGAGTTGCCAGCAGTATGCTGAACAGAAGTGAGGAACCCGCGATTATTCTTTTCATATATGTAGGTTTATTTGTCATGGATAAATCTGTTTATTTGTTTTTAAAATCGGAAACTGCACTGCAACCCTACGGAGCGGTTGGAGGAGTTGTTTATCCGGTTGTCGATGACAGCCGGTTCCACTTTCATGCTGAGGTCGGGGGTGATGTCGAAATTGGACAGTTCGGCATCCACATAGGCATCGATGACGGACAGCAGGTATACTCCGATGAAGGCGAAGATACTTAAATCGCGGTATCTGCGATAGGTATCCTTGCGCTTGCGCAACAGCTCTTTCAACTGGGTTTCGGAAATCTTGTATCCGGGCGGCAGCAGGTCGGTGATGCTGCTGGACTGCATATTGCCGTTCATCGCGTCTTTATATGCGGTGGAGTAGTCCTTGTACATTTTGCTGTTCCACGTCAAGGCATAGGCACATCCGGCAAAGCCGCCGTAGAATATGGGCAATTTCCAGTATTTCCGGTTGTAGATTTGTCCGCCGCCGGGAATTACGAGCGCCAGCCAGGTGGCTTTAGTAGGGTTGGGAACCCATATTTTCTGATCGATTTCTTTTTTGAGGCTGTCTGCCGGCACTTCCGATTCTTTCAGGACGGGAGCGGAAGTCATTTCCAGCAGCTTTTTCTTGTTCTCGGCGGCAATGCTGTCGGCAGTAGCAATGCTGTCTGCCGGGGCAACGGCCTGGAGAGGCGGCACTTCTTCCATAGTCCGGTTCAGGCTGTCGGCCTGTATCCGCGCTGCTTGCCGTACGGCGGCAAGAGAGTCTGCCTGCAGCCTGTGTATCCTCTTTGCGGCGGCACGCGGGCGGCTCTGACCATACATAGCAATCCCTGCCGTCTGCATCAGGCAAAGCAGCAGGGCGATACTGATTTGATATATTCTTCTCTTCTTTGTCATTTATTTTTTCAGCGTATCGAGAATACCGATGATACGTTCCAGTTCTTCTTCGTTACTGAACGGGATACTGATTTTTCCTTTGCCTTTTTCGGAGCAGGTCAACTGTACTTTGGTGCTGAAGAAACTGGAAAGCTGCTGCTTCAGCATATTGAACTCTTCGGGCAGTTTGGCGCGCTTGGGGGCTATCTTGCGGCCGCCGCTTTTCACGGCTTCTCCTTCGCTCAGGGATTTCACGATTTCCTCTACTTTGCGTACGGAATAACCTTGTTCGAGTATCTCTTCAAAAATCTTCACTTGCAGTTTGGGGTCTCCCAGCGTTACCAATGCACGGGCGTGCCCCATGTCTATCTGCTTGTTTTGCAATCCCATCTGGACGGGAGCCGGCAGTTTCAGCAGGCGCAGGTAGTTGGCAATGGTGGTACGCTTCTTGCCTATGCGTTCGCTGAGGCGTTCCTGTGTCAGTCCGTATTGTTCCAGCAGGTGCTGGTAGGCAAGCGCTATTTCCACGGAGTTCAGGTCCTCGCGCTGTATGTTTTCGATGAGCGCCATTTCCATGACATTCTCGTCGTCGGCCGTGCGGATATAGGCGGGAATGCTCGTCAGCCCTGCCATTTGCGAGGCGCGGAAGCGACGTTCGCCGGCAATAATCTGGTATTCATCATCGGACAGCTTACGCAGGGTGATAGGCTGGATGATACCAATCTCTGCAATAGAATCGGCAAGCTCCTGCAACGCTGTCTGGTCGAACTCGCGGCGGGGCTGATTGGGGTTGACGGCAATCTTCGACAATTCTATTTCATTGATAGAGGAAGAGCCTTCGGTCTGCACCTCATCCATGGAGAGCAGGGCGTCCAGCCCACGTCCTAATGCATTTCTTTTCTGTACCATCTATTCTTTTCTGTTTTACGATTTACTGTTTACTATGTTTGCCATGCGGGCGGTTAGTCCTCGTTGTGGCTGATTAACTCTTTTGCCAGTGCGATGTGGTTTTTGGCTCCGGTGGAGTCCGCATCGTACAGGATTGTGGGGAGTCCGTAGCTGGGGGCTTCGCTCAGTTTTACATTGCGCTGGATGACGGTGTTGAACACCAGTTCCTGGAAGTGGCGTTTCACCTCGTCGTATATCTGGTTGGCCTGGCGCAGCCGCGAGTCATACATGGTCAGCAGGAATCCCTCGATTTCGAGTGCGGGGTTCAGCTTGGACTTGATGATTTTGATGGTGTTCAGCAATTTGCTGATGCCTTCCAGTGCAAAGTATTCGGCCTGTACGGGAATGATAACCGAGTCGGCGGCCGTGAGCGCGTTGATTGTAATCAATCCTAACGACGGTGAGCAGTCTATCAGGATATAATCAAACTCTTCCCGTAGCGGGGCGAGTACCTCTTTCAGTATCTTTTCCCGGTTTTTAAGATTGAGCATTTCTATTTCGGCGCCTACCAGGTTGATGTGGGAGGAAATAACTTTCAATGTATCAATCTCCGTGTCGTGGATAGCGTCGCGCACATCGGCGCGGTCTATAATACATTCATAGATAGTACATTCTGCCTGCTTGATGTCTACGCCCAACCCTGACGAGGCGTTCGCCTGCGGGTCTGCGTCTACGACAAGCACTTTCTTTTCAAGTGTGGCGAGAGAAGCTGCGAGGTTTATGGTTGTTGTTGTTTTTCCTACACCACCTTTTTGATTTGCCAAAGCAATTATTTTTCCCATAATTTCAATGTTTATTGGCAGCGAAATAAGTGATAATTCCGTATAGCACCTACTAAAAAAGAGAAAGATTGCAAAAACGGTTGATAAGTCACCCTTTTTGTTAATAACTCCCGGATGCCTTTACCGTTCCGTTGCCTGAAGACGTGTGTCTCAGGCACTCTTTTTCCTGATTAGTGGGGCAAATATACGTATTTATCTTGAAAAGAAACAGCTTTTTTGTCTCACTTGCAGAAGATTAAGATTTCTAAAGCAATGAGATGGCGGGCGGCGGGATGTTCGGGTTATCAGCTGCCGCTGCTGCCGTATCCGGGGAAATGCGTGCCGTTTCTTTGGAGTTTACAATAGTTTGTCCGAATTAAACTTGGAGTTTATTCCTATTAAACTTCGGGTTCATTAGGATTAAACCTGAAGTTTAATGGGGATAAACTTATGTTAAAGCAGTGCCGATGCAAACTCCCATGCGAAGTATCCGCACAACACGCATTTCAGTACCGTGCCGAAGAGGAAGCCGAACAGGGAACCCAGTCCCGACTTCAAAGCCTGCCGGGTTTCCCTGCCGCCGAAAAGTTCGCCGATAAAAGCCCCTAAAAACGGGCCGAGTACAATGCCCCAGGGCATGAAGAACAACCCGATGAGGGTTCCGGCAAGGCATCCGCGTGTTCCCCAGCGCGTTCCGCCGCTGTATTTGCTGCCCAGCATGGGGACGAAATAGTCGAGCACCTGTACGATGACGACAATCAGCAGCCACAGCAACAGTTGGGTGGCAGAGTACTGCACCTTGTCGGTGAAGTGCAGCAGCAACAAACCGGCATAGGCCACGGGCGGACCGGGAATTACGGGCAGAAAGCAGCCTGCCAGTCCCGTTATCAGGCAGAGGATACCCATCAGAATGAGAAAGACGTCTAACATATCTTTTTGTGTATTGGTGGTTAATATGTGGTTCTCTTTTGCTAAATTTGTAGCAAAATTAAAAAGAAATATGGAAAATCAGAGACCTTTGATATTGATTTCCAATGACGACGGTATCATTGCGAAAGGAATCAGCGAGTTGATAAAGTTTCTCCGCCCGCTGGGGGAGATTGTGGTAATGGCGCCGGATGCGCCTCGTTCGGGTAATGCGTGCGCGCTTACCGTGACGGAACCGATTCATTATCAGTTGCTTCGCAAGGATGTAGGGCTGACGGTCTATAAGTGTTCCGGTACGCCCGCCGATTGCGTCAAGCTGGCATTCCATACGGTGCTCGACCGCAAACCCGACCTTGTGGTGGGCGGCATTAATCACGGCGATAACTCCTCGGTCAATGTGCATTATTCCGGAACAATGGGGGTGGTTATCGAAGGCTGCCTGAAAGGTGTTCCCTCTATCGGCTTTTCACTGTGCAACCACGCGCCGGACGCCGATTTTGAGCCGGCGGGAGAGTATATCCGCGAGATTGCCCGCAAGGTTCTGGAAAAAGGCTTGCCGCCGTTGACCTGCCTCAATGTCAACTTCCCCGATACCAAAGAGTTGAAAGGGGTGAAAATCTGCGAACAGGCAAAAGGACAGTGGACCAACGAGTGGGAGAACTTCGCCCACAGAGGTGATGCGCACTACTATTGGCTGACCGGAGAGTTTGAGGAGTCGGAAAAGGAGAATGAAAAGAGCGACCATTGGGCGCTTGCCAACGGTTATGTAGCGGTGACTCCGACCACGGTGGATGTAACCGCCTATGGTCTGATGGACGAATTGAAGACCTGGTTCTGACGGATTGCACAGGATATTGAAACATAGGCGCTTATGAAGTATTATCTGATTGTGGGCGAGGCCTCGGGCGACCTGCATGCATCGCACCTGATGACTGCCTTGAAGGCGGAAGACCCGCAGGCCGAGTTCCGCTTCTTCGGCGGTGACCTGATGGCGGCTGTGGGCGGAACGTTGGTGAAGCATTATAAGGAACTAGCGTATATGGGCTTCATTCCCGTCTTGTTGCACCTGCGTACCATCTTTGCCAATATGAAGCGTTGCAAGGAAGACATCGCAGCCTGGCAGCCGGATGTTCTTATTTTGGTGGATTATCCGGGGTTCAACCTGAATATCGCCAAGTTTGTCCATGCCCGTACGCAAATACCGGTGTTCTATTATATTTCTCCCAAGATATGGGCCTGGAAAGAGCACCGTATCAGGAATATCAAACGGGATGTGGACGAACTCTTCTCCATTCTTCCGTTCGAGGTGGAGTTCTTCGAGGGCAAGCACCATTATCCCATACATTATGTAGGCAATCCGACGGTGGATGAAGTCACTGCCTTCCAAGCCGCTTATTCGGAAACTGCGGATGAGTTCAAACGGGCCAACGGCCTTTCGCCGAAGCCTGTCATTGCCTTGCTGGCAGGCAGCCGCAAGCAGGAGATTAAGGATAATTTGCCGGATATGATTCGGGCGGCCGCTTCATTTCCGGAGTATCAGTTGGTGCTGGCGGGAGCGCCGGGCATCGCTCCGGAGTATTATAAGGAGTATGTCGGCAATGCAGACGTGAAGATAATCTTTAACCGTACTTATCCTTTGCTCCGGCATGCGGAAGCGGCATTGGTTACTTCGGGCACGGCAACGTTGGAAACGGCATTGTTCCGGGTTCCGCAGGCGGTGTGCTATCATACGCCGATAGGGAAGGTCATTGCTTTCCTGAAACGGCATGTCTTGAAAGTCAGGTACATTTCTCTGGTAAACCTGATTGCCGACCGTGAGGTGGTGAAGGAACTGGTGGCCGATACCATGACGGTGGAGCAGATACGTGCGGAGCTTCAACGTATCTTATGCGATGAGGCGTACCGCCGGCAGATGCTCGACGGTTACGAATATATGGCGTCCCGCCTGGGAGAGGCGGGAGCGCCTGTACATGCAGCCCGTGAAATGGTGGCTTTGCTTAAGAAACGTTTTAAAAAGTAGGACGATATTTAATTTCTTGTTAAAAGGAATAAAGCCGGTGCAGTAAATGTCCGGCTTTTGTATTTTCTATACAGAAAGAAATAAACAAAAGAACTTTGATTATGAGAAAGCTACATTGGTTATTTATGGCAGTTTGCCTGGCTGTGATGCCGGTACTGCAATCCTGTGATGACGATGAGGGGTATTCGATCGGTGATTTCACTCCGCCGCTGTGGGCTACGGTGCGTGTTACCGGCAATGCTTTTTATTTGGACTGTGATGTGTGGGGAACGCTTTGGCCTGTGAATACAGACTTGTGGTGGTACGAACCGGTTGACGGAAAGCGTGTGATTACCGTGTTCAATCCTTTGTCCGATGAGTTTGACGGTTACGACCATGCTGTGAAGATCCTGAGTTTGCAGGATGTGCTGACGAAAGAGGTCGAGACGCTGACTCCCGAGACCGAGGAAGAGTTCGGCAATGACCCTGTCCTGATATTTGAAGGCGATATAAGCATCAGCGGGGGATATATGAATATCATATTTATGCAGAATCTGCCTTCCGGCACAAAACATCGTATCAGTCTGGTACGTCCGCAAGATGATGCGGAGTTGTATGGAGAAGACGGTTATATACATTTGGCTCTCCGCTATAACGACTATGACGATTTGACGGGGTTGCGCAAGCCCGGTGCGGTGTCCTATAATCTGAACAGTCTCAACGTGACCTCTGAAACCAAAGGTATCAAGCTGAAAATTAATTCGGAAAAGAATGGTGAGGTGGAACTGACGTTCGACCTGGTGGTTACCGGTGATAATACGAAGAATATACGGGACCTTGATTTGTCGAAGATGCAATTGAAGTAAGCGTTTCCTTATACCGTATATATAGGCCAAAGGGCATAGAGGCTACAGTATCTTTCCTCTATGCCCTTTGGCTTATATTCGTTAAGATTTCCTGTCAAATCATTGTCATTACATACAGGTAGACTACCGCTGCGGGAATTGCCATGAGAGCGCTGTCGAACCGGTCGAGCATTCCGCCGTGTCCCGGAAGAATGTTGCCGGAATCCTTGATGCCCAGTTGACGCTTCATCAGCGATTCGGTGAGGTCGCCCCAAGTGCCGAAAATCACTACGGTGACTGCCAATCCTGCCCATTGCCATGTAGACATGAATGGGAAGAAATGGGCAAATACAAAGGATGAGGCGATGGAGAAAAACGCACCGCCTATGCTGCCTTCCCATGATTTCTTAGGCGAAATGCGCTCGAACAGGCGATGTTTTCCTATCAGAGAGCCCACGCAGTAAGCACCCGTATCGCTCAGCCAGATGAATACGAATATGGAAAGCGGTAGGATGGGGTTATAGGTTACGCTGCTTGTTTCAGGTGAATTCTGGAAAGCGAGTACATTCAGCAGTGCGAAAGGCAAGGCTACATATAGCTGGCTCAGCATTGCATACGCCCAGTTGCCGATGGGGTTCTCCTTTTTCAGGTATAACTCCGTAATCATCAAATAGAGCAATAAGCCCAGATAGGGAAGGAATACGCGCGCATCGATGGCGGATGTGCAGAATCCCATGAGTGCAAGGAACAGATAGGCTCCGCCTAAAGCGGTAATCGTCTTGTTGATGCTGACTCCGCCGTTCCTGTTTACCAGATGGGCAAACTCGTGTACGCTCAATGCGCCGATGATAGTGAATAGAATCCCGAATGAGAGGGGGCTGTAAAGGATACAGCCCACCAGTATAACTACAAATAATGCACCTGTAACAGCACGTTGTATGAAATTATTTTTCAAGGTGTTTTCGTTTTAATTGTTCGAGCCGGTGTTATGGCTTTCTTCTTCTTTTACCTCTTTTTCCGCTTCCTTTGCCTTGGCAGCCTCTTTTTCTTCGGCTTCTTTCAGCTCCCTAGAAGTTTTGCTTGCGCTGATAATCTCTTCGGAACGGGAAGCCCACGGACGCTTGCCGAAGATTTCTTCCACATCTTCTGCAAAGATTACTTCCTTGTCTATCAACAGTTGGGCCAGCTTGTTGTGCCCTTCTTTATTGTCGGATAGTATCTTCTTGGCACGCTCGTACTGTTCGTTTACCATACGCTTCACCTCTTCGTCTATCAGTTCGGCGGTCTTCTCGCTGTACGGACGGTTGAACGAGTATTCGTCGTTATTGTAATAACAGAGATTCGGCAGTTTGTCGCTCATGCCCAAATAGGCAATCATGCCGTATGCCTGCTTGGTTACACGCTCAAGGTCATTCATGGCGCCGGTAGAGATTCTTCCGATGAACAGGTCTTCTGCGGCGCGTCCGCCCAAAGTGGCGCACATTTCGTCCAGCATCTGTTCCTTTGTGGTAATCTGGCGTTCTTCGGGCAGGTACCAGGCTGCTCCCAAAGCACGTCCGCGTGGAACGATGGTTACCTTAATCAGCGGGTTGGCATATTCCAACAGCCAGGAGATGCTGGCGTGTCCGGCCTCGTGTATGGCAATGGAACGGCGCTCTTCTTCGGTTGTGATTTTGGTTTTCTTCTCCAGACCGCCTACGATACGGTCTACCGCATCCAGGAAGTCCTGCTTCTCTACAAATTTCTTTCCATGACGGGCGGCAATCAGGGCGGCTTCGTTGCAGACATTGGCGATGTCGGCGCCGGAGAATCCCGGAGTCTGGCGTGCCAGTAACTCTACATCCACCGTATTGTCTATCTTGATGGGGCGCAGGTGTACGCCGAATACTTCTTTACGTTCATTCAGATCGGGCAAGTCGACGTGTATCTGGCGGTCGAAACGTCCGGCGCGCAGCAGTGCCTTGTCCAGTACATCCACACGGTTGGTCGCGGCAAGGATGATGACACCGCTGTTGGAACCGAATCCGTCCATTTCCGTCAGCAGTTGGTTCAAGGTGTTTTCGCGTTCATCGTTACCGCCCATGGCGGCAGCTTTTCCACGGGCGCGTCCCACGGCATCGATTTCATCGATGAATACGATGCAAGGTGCTTTCTCTTTGGCTTGGCGGAACAGGTCGCGGACGCGGGAAGCACCTACGCCGACAAACATTTCCACAAAGTCGGAACCGGCCAGTGAGAAGAACGGTACGTTGGCTTCTCCTGCCACAGCCTTTGCAAGCAGGGTCTTACCCGTTCCCGGAGGGCCTACGAGCAATGCACCCTTGGGTATCTTACCACCCAGGTCTGTATACTTCTGGGGTTGTTTCAGGAATTCTACGATTTCCTCTACTTCCTGCTTGGCCTCTGCAAGTCCGGCAACGTCCTTGAAAGTAACCTTTACCGGAGAGTTCTTTTCAAACAGTTGGGCTTTGGATTTGCCGACACTGAAGATGCCGCTGCCGCCACCCATGCCGCCACCGCTGCTCCAACGGCGGGACAGGAATATCCAGAAGCCGATAAGGAATGCAAATGGCAATATCTGCCAGAGGATTGCACCGAAGTAATTGTGTTTCTTTTCGTAGCTGATAGAACCGTCGAAACGTGTCTCGTCCTTTTCTTTCTGCAGGAAGTCACCCAAGCTTTCGCGTGAGGGAGCTTCTGTTGTAATCAGGGGATTCTTGCCCACACGGCTTGAATCTGCTTTGAATACATTGGGCACATATTGCGGCTTGACGTATGCCTCTACGGAGTTGTCGTCATAACCGGTCACTTTGCTTATATAGCCGTTGCGCACATACTCCTGAAATTCATCATAAGGGATGTTTTTGCTGGCCGAACCGCTTTCATTGGTGAGGTACAGTCCCAGCAGCATCATGGCTATAATCATATACAACCAGTTCAAGTTGAACTTGGGCATATTGGTTTTTGTGGGCTTTTTATTGGTGTTATTGTCCATAAGTCTAAATTAATCGAGATCGGGGATTTGGGTTAGTTTGGCATCTGCCCATAAGTGTTCCAAGTTGTAGAATTCACGCGCTTCCGGCTGGAAAACGTGAACCAGTACATCAGAGTAGTCCATGGCTACCCACTCGGCATTGCGCAGACCGTCTATCGCAAAAGGTTTGCTGTTCGCTCCTTTGCGGGTGAAGTCTTTAACGGACTCCACTATGGCGCTTACTTGGCTTGGGGAGTTTCCTTGACAGATGACAAAATAATTACATATTGTGTCGTCTATCCGGGTAAGGTCTGCTATGACGATTTTTTTTCCTTTTTTATCTTGAATACCTTCTGTTATTTGTTGAATTAATTTTTTAGCTTCGTTCATTACACATTATTAATATTAAACAGGCGACAAATATACGTTGATTTATCATATCAAACACGCAAAAGGGGAAAAGTCTTTCATTTTTTGTTTTTTTTTAGGTATATAATTCTTTGTGTCATGGTATCTTATCAGATTTTAATGAAAAAAATAGCGAAAAATGTTTTGGATTAAAGAAAAGTTTGTATCTTTGCACCGCAAAACAGAAATGAAATGCTCAATTGGGCTATGGTGTAATGGTAACACTACAGATTCTGGTCCTGTCATTCCTGGTTCGAATCCAGGTAGCCCAACACAACACACCGATAAAAACCCACTAAAATCGCAAGTTTTAGTGGGTTTTTTATTGCTTTTCGACCATGTGCAAATTTTTCAGGGTCAACGTAACAATCTGAGGGATTTTATATTTAAGCATATAATTTAGCAAGTCTATATAAGAAAAAAGCTCTATCTTTTACTCCTCTGAACTGTGCTCTAAATGCTTTGATTTTAGCATTGAATGACTCTGCTGCGGCATTGGTTGCCCTCCTTTCAAAAAAATTGATTATATCCAGATAATGTGTTTGTATAGAACGTGCGACCCTTCCAAAGGTGAGGAACCCTGATTTATCTACTTCATCATACCACCTTGCC
>NZ_JACOOD010000038.1:0-42770 GCF_014287405.1 Bacteroides sp. NSJ-48
TAATTGGAATATAGCAACTTGTTGCCAAATGCATGAGGAAAAAGCAGCATAGCCAAAAGAAAATATAGCAGAACTTAAAATATAAATGAGGTTGTGCCAACGTTTTGACACAACCTCTTTTCGTATAACAATATGTCGGGGCTTCCGGCAGCTCCTTTTCAATCGCCCATATCATTCAGATGTATCTCCAATGCCTTCACCGAGATATAAATCTCATACACCGAAATTGCCAGCGAGATAATCAGCAGCACCAATGCCAGGCCGAAGATATAGACCGATACCAGATGAAGCCGGATATAGATAAAGAACATGCTGACCACACACAGCAGCAGGCTTGCTATGCCGGTTACCTGCATAGCCCGCGTCAGGTAAAGCCGTTGCCGCAGATTGGCAATCTGTGCGGCCGTCACCGACGAATGACTCTTCTGATGTTGCTCTTTCAAAGCACGTACAAGACCGGCATAGGACAGAAAACGGTTGGTATATGCCAACATTATCAAAGATATTGCCGAGAACAGCAAAGCGGGGGTAGTTAAATCGATTTCCATAAAACGTTTTTCTTCATTCTTTTAAAACCTGCAAAGGTAAGCAATAAAACCGAAAAGGAAAATAGCCTTCCCTATCTAACTTTTTTCCATTACCTTTGTTCCCAAGAAAAGACCTAATTCATCAAAGCCTATGTTCACAGACTTGCTCAATTCCTCTTATTTCGCCCTGTTCCTCATCGTAGCCCTCGGCTTCATGTTGGGAAGGATTAAAATCAAAGGATTGTCACTCGACGTATCCGCCGTTATTTTCATCGCCCTGCTATTCGGGCATTTCGGCGTCATCATCCCCAAGGAACTGGGTAACTTCGGACTCGTACTGTTCATCTTCACCATCGGCATACAGGCGGGACCCGGCTTCTTCGACTCCTTCCGGAGCAAAGGGAAGACCCTCATCATCATCACCCTGCTCATTATCTGCTCCGCCGCCCTCACGGCAACGGGGCTGAAATATGCCTTCGACATCGACACGCCGAGCGTGGTGGGACTCATAGCCGGAGCGCTTACCAGTACGCCGGGACTTGCCGTTGCCATTGACAGCACCCACTCGCCGCTGGCATCCATTGCCTACGGTATCGCCTATCCGTTCGGAGTAATCGGCGTTATCCTGTTCGTGAAACTGCTGCCACGCATCATGCACATTGACCTCGACCGGGAAGCCCGCCGCCTGGAGAAAGAGCGCCGCGGACAGTTTCCCGAACTACTCACCTGCATCTACCGTGTCACAAACCCCGTCGTTTTCGGACGCAGCCTGATGCAAATCAATGCCCGTGCCATAACCGGTGCCGTAATCTCCCGCCACAAGCACGGCGAGCAAATCTCCATCCCCACCGCACACACCGTACTCCGTGAAAACGACTACATACAGGCAGTGGGCAGTGACGAAGCCCTGAACCAGCTTGCCACCCTGGTGGGCGAACGCGAGGAAGGGGAACTCCCGCTCAGCCACACCCAAGAGATAGAATCCCTGCTGCTGACCAAAAAGGATATGATAAACAAGCAACTGGGCGACCTGAACCTGATGAAGAACTTCGGCTGTACCGTGACGCGTGTCCGCCGAAGCGGAATAGACCTTGCCCCCTCGCCCGACCTCGCGCTGAAATTCGGCGACAAGCTGACGGTGGTAGGCGAAAAGGAAGGACTGAAAGGACTGGCGCGCCTCTTGGGCAATAACGCCAAGAAACTGTCCGATACCGATTTCTTCCCGATTGCAATGGGTATTGTGCTCGGAGTGCTGTTCGGCAAACTGAATATATCCTTTCCCGGCGGTTTGTCGTTCTCACCGGGACTGACGGGCGGTATCCTGATAGTGGCCCTGTTCCTCAGCGCAATAGGCAAGACGGGGCCTGTCATCTGGTCGATGTCGGGCCCTGCCAACCAACTGCTGCGACAGTTGGGACTGCTGCTGTTCCTCGCCGAAGTAGGTACGTCGGCAGGAAAGAACCTGGTTGCCACCTTCCAGGAAAGCGGCTGGCTACTGTTCGGAGTAGGCGCAGCCATTACCCTGGTTCCCATGCTGATAGCCGTGATTGTAGGCAGGATGGTGTTTAAAATCAGTATTCTCGACCTCTTGGGAACCATTACCGGCGGCATGACAAGTACCCCCGGTCTGGCGGCCGCCGATTCCATGACCGACAGTAATATTCCGAGCGTGGCATACGCAACGGTCTACCCCATTGCAATGGTATTCCTCATACTGTCCATTCAAATCATAGCTACAATGATTTAAGACAATGAAAGCACTGGATAAAGAAACAGCTATTGCCCGGATGAATACGTTCGGGCGCAACGGTACGCCCTTCCTGTTTGTTATCGACTATATGCAGGAACATTCGTACGTAGAACCTCTCGACGGGATAGATACGTCCGTATGCCTCTACCAGTTCAGAGGAACAGGCAATGCACCTGATGCCGATGCCCGGTATGCCGGAACGATAGACTGGGAATTCGCGCCGCCCGCTCCCGCCGACTATCGCCGTTCTTTCGATACCGTGAGGCGCAACCTGCTGGGCGGCAACAGCTACCTGACCAATCTGACATGCAAAGTGCCGCTCCGCACCAACCTGACGCTGAAAGATGTGTTCCTGCATTCACACGCCCTGTACAAGCTCTGGCTGAAAGACCGGTTCGTCTGCTTCTCGCCCGAAATCTTCGTCCGCATGGAAGAGGGCAGGATAAAATCCTTTCCGATGAAAGGCACGATTGACGCCACCTTGCCCCATGCCGAATCAATCCTGCTGGACGATGCCAAAGAAGTTGCCGAACATGCCACGATTGTAGACTTGATACGCAATGACCTCAGCATGGTTTCCGAACACGTCACCGTAGCGTCCTACCGCTACATAGACCGCCTGCAGACCAACAAAGGGCCTATCCTGCAGACAAGCTCCGAAATATGCGGCATGCTGCCCGGCGATTACACAAAGCGTCTCGGCGATATTCTGTTCAGCCTGCTGCCCGCCGGCTCCATTACCGGCGCTCCCAAACCGCGTACCATGCAAATCATTGCCGAAGCGGAAGGCTACGAACGGGGATTCTACACCGGAGTCATGGGCTGCTACACCGACGGACGGCTGGACAGCGCCGTCATGATACGCTTCATCGAGCAGGAAGACGGACAGCTCTATTTCAAAGCCGGCGGCGGCATCACCGCCCAAAGCCGTTGGGAAAGCGAATACAACGAAGTAATACAGAAAATATATGTGCCGATTTATTGAAACCATACGGGTGGATTGCGGAGAAGTGCGCAACATGGCTTACCATGAACGGAGAACGAACGATACCCGTACGCACTTCTGGCCTGAAAGCCCCGCTCTGCAACTTGCCGGCTATCTGCCCGCCATTCCCGGAAGCGGCGTACACAAGCTGCGTATAGTGTACGGGCAAAACGGCATCGAGGAAGTGACCTGTACCCCTTATACCCTGCGCCCCGTCCGCTCACTGGCACTGATACAGGCCGACGACATCGACTACGCCTGCAAAAGCACCGACCGCAGTGCGCTCAACCGGTTGTTTGCCCGGCGCGGCGCGTATGATGATATTCTGATTGTACGCCGGCATCTGCTCACCGACACCAGCATCGCCAACATCGCCCTCTTTGATGGCAGCCATTGGCATACTCCGCAACATCCCCTGCTGAAAGGGACCAAACGCGCCGAACTGCTGGACAAAGGTATTCTTACGGAAAAGGACATACGCATGGAAGAACTTCCGGCTTATTCCACCATACGCCTGTTCAATGCAATGATAGACTGGGGCGAAGCGGAACTGCCCACCGATTGCCTGCATCCGGTATTCTGAAAAGCACGAATGTAGAGCCAACAGTTTCCATTTCCCAAAGATTTGTCTTACTTTTGCAAGCGGAGTATAAAGTCATCCGCTACCGTAACTTAACAAATACAACTATGCGTTATACCGTTTCCGCTCCCGATGTACCGATGCATGCCGCTATCCGGCTGCCGGCATCCAAAAGTATCAGTAACCGTGCGCTTATCCTGCACGCCCTTGCCCATGGCAGGCAGACACTCTGCAATCTGAGCGATTGCGACGATACCCGCGTCATGGTGCGCGCGCTGCAAGGCAATCCCGAACATATAGACATCATGGCGGCAGGGACGGCCATGCGTTTTCTCACCGCCTACCTCAGCGTAACGCCCGGTGTCCGTATCATTACCGGAACGCAACGTATGCAGCAGCGGCCCATCCGTATTCTGACAGACGCCCTGCGCCAGCTCGGTGCAAACATCGAGTACGCAGGCAATGAGGGCTTCCCGCCCCTGCGCATCACCGGTTCGGAATTGCAAGGCTGTGAAATATCACTTGCCGGAAACGTGAGTTCACAATATATATCCGCCTTGCTGATGATAGGAGCTGTTCTTCCCAAAGGGCTGCACCTGCATCTTACGGGCTGTATCATTTCCCGTCCCTACATCGACCTCACCCTCAAGCTCATACGGGACTTCGGCGGACATACCGAATGGAGTTCCGAAAACAGTATCACTGTATATCCCGGCGGTTACCGGGATGTTCCGTTCACTGTAGAGAGCGACTGGAGCGCGGCATCCTACTGGTATCAGATACTGGCGTTGAGGGGGAATGAAGAACGGAAAACGGGGAGTGGAGAGTCACCGAAAGGGAATGAAGAGGAAACGGTAGAGCTGCTCGGACTGTTCCCCCACAGTTACCAGGGTGACAGCCGCGGTGCGGAGATTTTCTCCCGCCTGGGCGTACACACCGAATACACGGACAAAGGGGTACGGCTCACGCTCGCGGGGACGCCCGTTGACCGTCTTGAAGAAGATATGGTAGATATTCCCGACCTTGCGCAGACCTTTGTCGTCACTTGCTGCCTGATGAATATCCCTTTCCGCTTCACCGGTCTGCAAAGCCTCAAAATCAAAGAGACCGACCGCATCACCGCCCTTATCGCCGAACTGCGCAAATTAGGCTATGCGGTACGTTCCGAGCAGGACAGCATCCTGCTGTGGGAGGGTGAACGCTGCCCTGCCGAAAGCGCTCCCGTTATCGCCACCTACGAAGATCACCGCATGGCAATGGCATTTGCCCCCGCCTGCATCGCACTGCCGCAGATAAGGATTGACGAACCCCAGGTAGTATCCAAATCCTATCCGGGCTATTGGGAAGATTTGAAGCAAGCAGGCTTTACCATCTGTCATTAACATCGCCCGACGCACCGCTGCGGACAGCCTGATTGCATGACGGTCGAAAAGCATTCCGGCACACTTTCTTTTTGCCTGTTCAAAAGCGGGCAGATACGAAAACAATGTGTATCTTTGTCCGTTCTATTGTATAAGGACACTTTTTTTCAAGGAAAGAGAACGTATGTGGATACTGATTATTAGCCTGATTGCCCTTGCCGTCGTAGCTGCCATAGCCGGAACCGTACGCAACCGCAGACTCCAGAAGAAAATTGACAATGGCGAACTGGACGCTATGCCCGAAGTGCAGGAAGTGGATGCGGAATGTTGCGGACAGCACGAGGTATGCGAAAAAGAGAGCCTGCTCGCCGCCGTCAGCAAGAAGATAGAATACTATGACGACGAGGAGCTGGACAAATACATCGGAACCGCTCCCGACGAGTATACGCCCGAACAGGAAGATGAGTTCCGTGACGTGTTCTACACCATGCAGTCGGAAGACGTGGCAGGGTGGGTGCGCAGCCTGCAACTGCGCGGCATTGCACTGCCCGACAATATAAAAGACGAAGTATTCCTGATTGTAGGAGAAAGAAGAAATAACCACTAACCCCCGCCGCATGGAACTTTTACAATATACATTCTTTCAACATGCCCTCATCGGCAGTCTGCTGGCAAGCATTGTCTGCGGAATTATCGGTACGTACATCGTCACCCGGAGGCTGGTTTTTATCAGCGGCGGACTGACGCATGCCTCTTTCGGCGGTATAGGCCTGGGACTGTATGCGGGAATTTCACCGATTCTGTCGGCAGCGGTCTTTTCCGTACTGTCGGCATTCGGCGTGGAATGGCTCAGCAAGCGGAAAGACATGCGCGAGGACTCTGCCATTGCGGTATTCTGGACACTGGGAATGGCATTGGGCATCATATTCACATTCCTGTCTCCCGGATTTGCACCCGACCTCTCCGCCTACCTGTTCGGGAATATCCTGACTATTACGTTTGGCGACATCGCCCTGCTGGGCGGACTGGCAGCACTGCTCATCCTGTTCTTCTCGTTTTTCCTGCATCCGATAATCTATGTGGCATTCGACCGCGAATTCGCCCGTTCGCAAGGAATACCCGTACAGACCTTTGAGTATGTACTGATGATGTTCATTGCGCTGACTATCGTAGCCTGCCTGCGTATGGTAGGCATCGTGCTGGTCATCTCATTGCTGACAATCCCGCAGATGACTGCCAATCTCTTTTCGCATAGGTTTCACCGCATCATCTGGCTGTCTGTGGGCATCGGTTACCTCAGTTGCCTGGGCGGACTGCTCATTTCATACTATCTCAATGTTCCTTCGGGAGCAGCCATCATCTTCTTCTCCATTATTATTTATGCAATCTGTAAAGGGGGAAAAAGTTTTTGGTTATCTTTGCAGAAAAAGCGAAGATAAGCTGCGCCTCGGCATAAAAAATGAACACGTTCATTTTTTATGCTCTCGGTTTGCATTATCTTTGCAGAAAAATACAAAATAATGGAAATCAAGATTCAGTCATTAGACCAGATTCATGAAGCCGCCCGCCGGTTCGTTGAGGCAATGGGCGACAATACCGTGTTTGCTTTTTACGGCAAAATGGGAGCCGGCAAGACCACCTTTATCAAGGCGGTTTGCGAAGAGCTCGGCGTATCCGATGTCATTACCTCTCCTACTTTCGCCATCGTAAACGAATACCGTTCCGAGATTGCCGGAGAGTTGATTTACCACTTCGATTTCTACCGGATCAAGAAACTGGAAGAGGTGTACGATATGGGATACGAAGATTATCTGTACAGCGGTGCGCTCTGCTTTATCGAATGGCCGGAACTGATTGAAGAGCTGCTGCCGGGAAATACCGTGAAAGTCACCATCGAAGAGATAGAAAACGGTGAACGGGAAGTTACACTGCAACCGCTGGATTAGTACCGGCCGTTAATCATCAACCACTAATCGCACTACATGAGCCAGTACATCGTTCAGGGTATTTTTGCCGTTGCGGGAATTATCTCCCTGCTGGCTGCAATCTTAGATTGGGATTGGTTCTTTACCGCCCAGAACACGCAGTTTGTCGTACGGAATGTAGGCCGCCGGCAAGCACGCTGGTTTTACGGGGTATTGGGAATGATACTTATCGGCACGGCGGTATTCTTTTTTCTGAATACTCCGCCGGTAGCATAAACGGAAAGACTGATATACAACATACCGGAAAAAAGGAAAGGCGCAGGTTTTCATCCCGCGCCTTTCCTTTTTCATTATAATCCAAACTGTGAATTACTCATCCTCCAATGACTCCGTGTATTCCATTTCGCCCTGCACGATGAAAAGGATTTCATCCGGATCATAATCGCCCATTTCGTCTTTATGAGCTTCCTTGATGATGTAATCTACGATTTTTCCCAGATCGATTTCGATATATCCGTCACCGTCGGGCTGCACATCGAGGATGCCGCTCTCGGAATAATACTCGTCAATCAAATCGAGAAAATAATAAAACTCATCGTCAGAGAACTTCTCTTTCAACTCCTGCGGCAAATAGTTTTTGATGTACTCAATGGTCTTTTCATCATCGAGATCATTCTTCAAAAAATCGTCTTCCAGTCCCATAGTTTTATATTTTTAAAGGATTAATAGTACCACCAGCTTACAACAGTGCTTCAATTTTCGCTGCATAAGTCGGTTTAGGAGCAGAACCCACTTGCTTGTCCACCAGTTCTCCATTCTTGAAGAACAGTACGGTAGGAATATTGCGAATACCGTATTCGGCGGCAACATCTCCGTTTTCGTCTACATCGCATTTACCGATAAGCGCTTTGCCTTCATATTCGCCGGCCAGTTCTTCAATGATAGGACCCACCATTTTGCAAGGTCCGCACCACGGCGCCCAAAAATCAATTACCACAGGTTTACCCTCTGCCAGGATTTCCTTGAAGTTGTTGTCTGTAATTTCTAATGCCATTTCTTCTAAATATTAAGTTAAATATCAATTCAACAGTACAGTATCAGCGTTATCCGCCTACTGCCATCAGTGAAGCAAAGATAATTAATTTATCCGAAAATCAAGCTCCGGACGCTCTTTTAAATAAGAGATCAGCTCACGGCCTACGGAAAGCTTCACCGGACGGGACACCAGGTCAA
Organism: Bacteroides sp. NSJ-48; assembly: GCF_014287405.1. NCBI lineage: Bacteria > Pseudomonadati > Bacteroidota > Bacteroidia > Bacteroidales > Bacteroidaceae > Bacteroides > Bacteroides sp. NSJ-48. The sequence continues at coordinate 8,362 of NZ_JACOOD010000038.1, forward strand.
GGGTCATCTTGCTCTCCGGGTCGGTCACTTTAAAGTAAAGTTCCGTTGTACCGGGACGCTCCTTCGTCAGTTCCGCCAATTCCGTCACCAATGCCTTGTTCAGCACGCCGAGCGGGATAAGGATTGTTATCTTCTCTATCAGTTTTTCCTTTACATCGGGAAGCAGTTCCATTGAGGTAATCTTCAGCTCCAGTTCGTCCTGCCGCCACTGTCTAGGCTGGCAGCGCGCCTTTATATAAAGGAAGGTACGCTCGCCCAGGTATCCCTGGTAAGTCACCCAGTCGTTTCCGAAGAAAGGCAACTCTGCCGAACCGGAATAGTCCTCTATCTTGGCAATGCCGTAAGGATTGCCGTTTTTACTGATGCCCCGACGGACGGAAGTAACGATGCCCCCCATAGTTATTTCACGTCCCACAAGGGCGGTCTTGTCCTCCAGTTCCGCCATGTGTGTGTTACAAACATATTCCAGCACCACGGCATATTCATCCAAGGGATGAGCGGAGAGATAAATGCCTACCAAGTCCCGCTCCTTGTTCAACCGGTCGAGATCACTCCAACGTTCTGCCTGCGGAATTTCGGGAGTGGCTATGTCCACTACATTTTCTCCGCCGAACAGGGAGTTGACCGCTGCTGCCTTATCTGCCTGATAACGGTTGCCATAGCGTACCAATGTTTCAATAAAGACTTCATTCTTGGTATTGACGGCAAAATACTGTTCGCGCTTCAACTCAGGGAAGCTGTCAAAACCACCGGCAAGGGCAAGGCATTCCAAGTTCTTCTTGTTGCAGGCATTCAGATTGACGCGCTGCACAAAATCGAAAATACCGGTATAAGGCCCGTTCTTCGCACGCTCTTCCATGATACTTTGCACAGCACCCTCACCTACTCCTTTCACCGCACCCAATCCGAAACGGATATTACCTTCGGGGTTCACGGTAAACTTCAGGTTCGATTCGTTCACATCGGGTCCAAGCACTTTGATGCCCATGGACTTACATTCGTCCATGAGTTTGGTTATCGTCGTTATATCGGACAAGCTTCGGCTCATTACGGCAGCCATGTACTCTGCCGGATAATTGGCTTTCAGGAACGCCGTCTGATAGGCAACCCATGAATAGCAGGTGGCATGAGACTTATTGAAAGCATAGGATGCAAACTTCTCCCAGTCCGCCCAAATCTTTTCGAGCACCTTCGCATCGTGTCCGTTCTTCTGTCCGCCAGCAATGAACTTCGGCTTCATATGGTCCAGCTTGTCGCGCAGTTTCTTACCCATTGCCTTACGCAAGGCATCGGACTCACCACGGGTAAAGTCTGCCAACAAACGGGACAGAAGCATCACCTGCTCCTGATAGACGGTAATGCCGTAGGTATCTTTCAGATATTTCTCCATGATGGGAATATCATACTCGATAGGCTTGCGTCCCCATTTACGGTCGATGAAGTCAGGGATATAGTCCATAGGTCCCGGACGATAAAGGGCATTCATGGCAATCAGGTCCTCGAAAGTACTCGGCTGCAACTCGCGCAGGTATTTCTGCATGCCGGCGGACTCGAACTGGAAGGTACCGATAGTCCGTCCGTCGCAGTATAATTTATAGGTAGCGGGGTCTTTAATGGAAATCTTGTCGATATCCAACGACAGTCCCCGGTGTAAACGTACATTTTCAACGGCTTCCTTGATAATGGAAAGGGTCTTCAGTCCCAGGAAGTCCATTTTAATCAATCCGGTATCTTCAATGACCGAACCCTCGTACTGGGTAACGAGCATCTTCTCTCCCGTTTCCTTATCATCTGCCGTGCTCACAGGAACCCAGTCGGTGATGTCGTCACGACAGATAATCGTACCGCAGGCATGCACACCCGTACCGCGCACGTTACCTTCCAGCATCTTGGCATACTTCAGCGTATCGCGCACCAACGGGTCGGGCGATGCTTCCGCAGCCTGAAGCTCAGGCACATAGGCGATGGCATTGGGGAGATTCAGTTTCTTATCGGGAATTTTATCGGGAACTAATTTTGCCAGACGGTCGGATTCCGACAAAGGCAGCTTTTGTACACGGGCGACATCCTTGATGGCCAGTTTGGTTGCCATAGTACCATACGTGATGATATGCGCCACCTTTTCCTGACCATACTTTTCCGTTACCCAGCGCAATACTTCACCGCGTCCGTCATCATCGAAGTCCACATCAATATCAGGCAAGGAAATACGGTCGGGATTAAGGAAACGCTCAAACAGCAGGTCGTACTGGATAGGGTCTATCTTGGTTATGCCCAAGCAGTACGCCACGGCCGAACCGGCAGCCGAACCACGTCCCGGTCCCACCGAAACGCCCAATTGCGTACGGGCGGCATTGATAAAGTCCTGTACAATCAAGAAGTAACCGGGGAAACCCATCGTCTTCATAATGTACAACTCAAAAACCAAACGTTCTTTCACCTCGTCCGACAACGGGTCACCATAAAGCCGTTTGGCACCATCAAATGCCAGTTTGGCAAGATAGTCGGCTTCCAATTTAATACGATAAAGTTTTTCGTAACCGCCTAAACGCTTGATTTTGGCTTTGGCGGCTTCCTCGTCCAAGACGACATTTCCGTTTTCGTCCTGCGTAAACTCGTCGAACAAATCTTTTTCCGTATATTTCCGCCTGTATTCCTCTTCCGTTCCGAAATCTTCGGGAATGGCAAAAGTAGGCATGATAGGAGCATGGTCTATGGAGTAATATTCCACCTTGTCCAAAATCTCCAGTGTATTGGAAAGCGCTTCGGGAACATCGGCAAAAAGCTCGTTCATCTCCGCCTTGGTCTTCATCCATTCCTGCTTGGTGTAAAGCATACGGCTCGGGTCGTCCAAATCCTTGCCCGTACTCAAACAGATAAGGCGGTCGTGCGCCTCAGCATTCTCCTCGTCCACAAAATGAACGTCATTGGAACAGATTACTTTTATATTGTACTTCCTGGCATATTCCAACAGTTTGGCATTGGCTTTTTGCTGTAAAGGATAAGCCTCATGATTGGCACGGGAAACAGTTGCCTTATGACGTTGCAATTCCAGATAATAATCATCCCCGAAAAGATTCTTATACCAACGGATGGCCTCTTCCGCTTCTTCCAACTGGTCGTTGATAATCTTTTTAGGAACCTCCCCACCGATACAGGCGGAACAGACTATCAATCCTTCATGATACTTCTCCAATTCATTGCGGTCGGTACGCGGACGCATATAGTATCCCATAGTCCATGCACGGGACACCAGCTTTATAAGATTGTGATAACCTTTTTCATTCTTTGCCAATACAATCAGGTGATAACCGCTCTGGTCGGGCTTGCCCTCTTTCTTGTCCATCGTGCGGCGTGCCACATACATCTCACAACCGATAATGGGCTTGAACAGTTTATTTTCGGCTTCCGTTATTTTTGCTCTGCAAGCCGCTATCTCCGCTTCCTTATCCTCACATTCTATCTCACCGCTCTCTATGCCGGCAATCCGTTTTTTCAGGTCTTTTATCTCCCCTTTCGGACCGCTGTTCTTCTTATTGACATAGTTGGTGAATTCCTTGATACCGAACATATTGCCATGATCGGTAACGGCTATACCTTTCATACCATCCTTCATCGCCTTGTCTACCAGCCGGCTTACGCTGGCCTGACCGTCAAGAAGTGAATACTGGGTGTGTACGTGCAAATGAACAAAATCCTGCATAAATTTATCCTTTCTATAAGTGAGCATAAAGGTACGACCTATGCTACATCTAACAAAAATATTCCTCAAAAAGTTATCAACATCTGTAATTCTATGACTAAATTCTTGTTAGATTTTCAAAATAAGCCTATTTTTGCAGATAATTTGCATTAGAAAGAATAAAACAAGATACATGGGTCGACTTAAAAAATTAAAGAAAATACGTATTCACCGTGAAGGAACACATACATTGGCCGGCAGTTTATTGTTGATACTCGCCGTAAACGCAGGGCTTTACTTCGGTTTGGAATGTAAGATTCCCTTCTATGTAGTGGCAGTTATCAGCCTTGTGGTTTATGGCATTTTAGTGAACTTCTTCCGTTGTCCTATACGTTTGTTCGGCCAGGAAAATACTGAAAAAATCGTGGTTGCCCCAGCTGACGGAAAGATTGTGGTAGTGGAAGAGGTTGAAGAAACCGAATATTTTCATGACCGCCGTATCATGGTTTCCATATTTATGAGTCTGGTCAACGTACATGCCAACTGGTATCCGGTGGATGGAACCGTGAAGTCGGTATCTCACCAGAACGGTAAGTTCATGAAGGCCTGGTTGCCCAAAGCAAGCACCGACAATGAACGTTCCACTGTAGTAATCGAAACCCCCGAAGGTGTAGAAATCATGGCACGCCAGATTGCCGGCGCCATGGCACGCCGTATCGTAACTTATGCCGAACCGGGCGAAGAGTGTTATATCGACGAACATATGGGCTTCATCAAGTTCGGTTCGCGTGTGGATGTATTCCTTCCGCTGGGTACGGAAGTTCTTGTTAAACTCGGACAACTGACTACCGGCAACCAGACCGTAATAGCAAAACTCAAGTAACAATGGCAAACTGCATTACCCGCTCCATACCGAATACCTTAACCTGCCTGAACCTGTTCTCCGGGTGTATCGCCTGCGTCATGGCTTTTGAAGCCAACTACAACCTGGCGCTTGCATTCATTATTCTCAGTGCCGTATTCGATTTTTTCGACGGCATGATGGCACGTCTGCTGAATGCACACTCTCCCATCGGCAAAGACTTGGATTCGCTGGCGGATGATGTAAGTTTCGGCGTAGCGCCCTCACTAATAGTGTACTCTTTATTTAAAGAAATGCATTATCCGGCATCCATGGAGTTCATCGCTCCTTATATGCCTTACACAGCATTCCTCATTTCCGTATTCTCGGCGTTGCGTCTGGCTAAGTTCAACAACGACACCCGCCAGACCAATTCCTTTATCGGCGTACCGGTTCCTGCCAATGCCCTTTTTTGGGCGTCGTTAGTGGCGGGAATACATCCCATACTTATCTCGGAGAGCTTTAATCCGCTTTATCTCTTAGCATTGATTTGCTTGTTTTCGTGGTTGCTGGTATCGGAAATACCGATGTTCTCATTGAAATTCAAGAGCCTCTCATGGAAAGACAACAAAGTAAGTTTCAGTTTCCTGATTATCTGTATTCCGTTTCTTGTTTTTTTGAAAGTCAGCGGTTTCGCAGCAGTAATTGTATGGTACATCTTGCTGTCACTTCTCACAGGAAAGCGTAAGTAAACATTTTCTTGGCACGGTTGTTGTATTATCGTTCGCTGAAAACGAACACATAAAAAGACATTAGCCCATGTTTCATTTTTTAGGATTTTTATTTATCATTATAATCGCCATCCTGCTTATCGGACTTAGCATCATCGGCACTGTTATCCGGAGTATTTTCGGCTTGGGTAGCCGCCGCTCATCAAACACTTACCGGAACGACAATGGAAATTATCAATCCGGAAGAGGGTATTCTTTCAATGGCAGACAACAGTCCGGCTCTTCTTCCAACGAAGAACCTAAAACAAGGATAAAAGAAGAAACCGCACATGGCAGGCACAAGAAATTGTTTTCCCAGGACGAGGGGGAATATGTGGATTTCGAAGAAATCAAAGAAGAATAACAATTGCAGAGAGTCATATCATTACATAATAATTCTCCCGTAGGATAATTTATTTGTATTCCACACTACAAAACAAACCTGTTATAGCGAAATTTTTCAGAAAAGTATTATCTGCGTTTTGCAGCAAAAAAGTCTTTCATTAATGCAGCGCATTCATCCGCCAATACTCCTTTCACTACCGCAGTTTTAGGATGCAAAGCCTTTGGTGCATAACGCTGGTATCCCCGTTTCTCATCTTCCGCACCAAATACCAGCCGTCCCATTTGTGCCCATGCTATAGCACCGGCACACATCACGCATGGTTCAACGGTCACATAAAGAGTACATTCGTTCAGATATTTGCCACCAAGCGTAGCAGCGGCGGCAGTAATAGCCTGCATTTCGGCATGTGCGGTGACATCCGTCAGCGTTTCAGTCAGATTATGGGCACGGGCAATGATACGGTCTTTGCAAACAACAACGGCACCAACGGGCACTTCACCCCGCTCACCTGCTTTTTGCGCTTCCAAAAGCGCCTGCTTCATATAATCCGTATCTGTCATAATTCTTACTACTTGCAGTTTATCTCATTCCACATCGCACATCTATCCTATTCCACCACTTCTCATCTTCGCATGTCATGCTCACCGAACAGTGTAGGATAATCTTCTTCCATATTCTTATGGATAAACATGAGAATGGTTTCCCTCAGCCAGCGCGATTTGTTCGTTATCTTATACTTCTCCAGATAACGATCCACAATCCGCAGCTCTTCTTCGCTCATCAGGCATACCATGCGCTGCTCGCGTTTAGGTTCTTCCGGTGTTGCTTTTGCACACGTTTTGTCTCTTTTTCTCATATTTCTTTGCAAAATTAGCTTTACTTCTGTAAAAACAAAGCAGAAAAAACGTATTTTTAATCCGTGCGCTGATAATTGAATATTTAAGAACAGAAAAACTTCTTTATCGTACTTATATATTTTAAGTAGAAGACCACAAAAGTAACAATTCTTTTTAAACTCCAAAACCGCATCTCAATTATCAATTATTTACATTGACTTTTTTCTGTTCAGGCAGAACACTGGAAGAAAAAAGAATATTCCAACAAGCGACATCATCAGTCCTCCAATAGTGCCAGCTGCCAATGGAAACCAAAACGCCTCCTTATCGGCTCCCACCATAAAAGGAATAAAACCCAGAATTGTTGAAACCACCGTTAGAAAAATAGGAACGACTTTTGCATTCCAGGCTTTGGTATAGGCACGAAGCATTGAAAGCCGGGGAAAACGACGCCGGATACTGTTATATTCATTTAAAATGTAAATACTGGCATTCACCGTAATGCCACACAATAGGACAAATGAGGCAAAACCACCCTGGTCAAAGTTCAACCGGAACCAATAAAAAGTAAGAAACACCCCGATATAAGAAACAGGAATAACAAAGATGATAGCCAACGGTTGCTTCAATGAATTGAACAGGATACTTGTCGTAAAAAATATAATTGCGATAACTACCAACAAAAGCAAGTATTGTTTATTATCTTTTTTACCCCATGACCATGAGTAACTGTCCGATTCGGCAGTATACCCCATAGGCAGGATGTCATTAAAATCTTCCAAATCACGTTCCAGTATCTTATTACCCATCTCATTCGAACCGATATACTCATACTGTAGGCAAAGACGGTATTGCTGCCTTTCCTTTGCAATCTCCTGTGGCATTTGCCCCTTTTCCATCACTGCCAATTCTGAAAGTTTATAATGCTTACCCTCTTTCATTCCATAAGGAAAGAATTGCATTGCCCATATATCATGGACATACGACTGACGTGAAGAAAGTTTTATCTTTTCCACCCCTTCCTCCGACAACACAGAACCAATCTCCATATTCCTTCCAAAAACAGGTTGAATAGAAGCGAAAAGTTGACGGGCGTCAATACCCTCCTGCGCCATCCTCTCTTTATTCAAGTTAAAATAAAATTCCTGGTAATCATCCTTCCACCATGAAAATTCCGAATTTATTAGCACCTCCTTAATACGACGATGGCTCAGCAACTTAGTTTTCAGTTTCTCCGCCCAACTATAAAGTTCGTCATAATTATAACCATACATCCTGACACGATAGGAACCTGCACTTTCACGTACATCATTGCTGAATCCCTGGTCTTCCAATCCATATACTCCCCAACTGCCGCCACCCAACTGCAACGCCTTATTTATCACATTAGCCTTCAGTGTGTATGGAAAACCACTATTTTGATATTCTTTCTTAAAATAGATATTGATACTGGCACGCCGGGCACTATAAACCGATGTATGAAACTGCCTGATTTCCTTAAATTCACTTAGATACGTTTCCATACGCTTCACCAGAGAGTTCATCTGTTCAAGGGTACTACCATTAGGCAGGTTGGCATTTACTGTAAGCACCACCTCTTCATTACGGGTAAAATAGCTACCTTCATATACTTTTTGTACAAACAGGCGTAAAGCACCTCCCAAGGCTTTATCGACAATCGGCTTTACCGATTCCTTATAAGTAGAGGAACCTAAAGTCTCATTATAAAATTTTTCCCAGCATCCTTCTCCGTCCAACTTTTCCGGTAGGAGAAAAACCGGAAGCCCGAAACCAAGCAAGAGCAATATGCATACCGCCCATCGCCAACGACAAAGGAAACGAATCAAGATAGCATAAAAACGCGTAAAATGGACAGTCAACCGACGAAGTCCCCGCCCTCTGACGAATTGCATCAAACCTTTGCGTGGCTTTCTTGTAACGACAGTTTCAGTCGACAACATACCGGTCTTGTCAATCATTGCCGGAACAAAGAAGAGTGCCACCAGTAATGATATACCCAGATTAATAATCATCACCGCAGCAAAGTCCTGCAGGTTTAACCGTATCTTTTCATCCAAAAAGAAGATGATAACCAATGCCCCTACTGTAGTCAGTGTTGCTGCAAGTACGGATATAAAGGCTTTCAGGTTGCGCCGGTGTAAGATATGGTCAGTCATGATGATAGTACTGTCTATCACCAGATTCAGTGAAACCGTAATACCCGCCAATGAATAAAGTTGCATCTCCAGACCGAAAAGATAATAAAAGATCAGCGCCACAGCTATATTAATCGCCAGACTGGTTACGATCAGTAGCATATACTTCAACTTACGGGTAATCAACCAGACGAAGACCAGAAGAATAAGTACCGTTAATCCGGTACGAAAATAAATCTTGTCCAGTTCCTCGCGGATATACTCGGTAGCATCATAACTGACATGTATCTCATATCCGGCCGGAAGTACCCTCTTTATAGCCTCCATCTCAGTCATGACGGCATGGCTAAGTTGCAACTGGTTAGCCCTTTCTTCCGCTGTAACCGATAAATAAATGGAATTCAAGCCGTTGATGCGATAATAGCTTTGCGGTTCTTCTTCCATCCGGGTTACTTTCACCAATTCATCCAAGCGAAGTATCTTTCCACCTGCATTTGTCACTGTGATAACAGACGGATCAAAAACATCACTACCTATTTCAGGAACCAAAGCCAGACGTATCCATTGTTCACCGCCTTTACCGGTATCGATATTGTGTGTTCCCAGAAACTCTTTCCGGTAATATCGTCTCACCGCATTATGAATATCCGATAAAGTTACTCCCAACAAACGTAATTGCTCACTGTCATATTCCAACCGCCATTCCATAGGCGTTGCCCCGCTCAAATCTATTTTATAGACTCCCGGCAGACGTGCCAGCTGAGGTTTTATATGCTCTTCTGCATATTGTTGTATCAAAATGGGAGTAGACGGAGCATTTAATGTAAAGGACATAAAAGGACGGAGCGCATTATTGTCGGACGTCTTCATCCGAATAGTCGGATAACTGACACCTTCAGGAAGTTGCGGCCATGTCTGCCGGATAATGGTAGAGGCCTCAAAACGCACCGCATCCACATCGGCGTGTTTGTCCAACTCTACAGTGATACTTCCCGAACCGTTACCCGAAGTAGAGTTCAGATTCTTCACCCCGCGTATACGTGCCAGCATAGATTCCAGTTTGCTGGTTACCTCCATCTCTACTACCCGGGAAGAAGCACCCGGCATACTGAATCCTACCGTAAATCCCGGTAGGTTACGGGACGGATTCAACTTGACGGGAAGAAGCGGTATCAATGCCAGCCCCACCAAAGCCAGACAAACGAAAGTCACGATGACAGTAAAAGAAGAAACTTTATTCATTCACTACTCAATAATTAAATAAGTTGAAACTGATTTTTCTTTTCATAAGTCATAATCAAACTTTTCAGAAAGAGAAAATCCCGAAGCAAAATCATGCAACGTCAGCTTACGTATCTTATAATAGTTCAACCAATAATTTTTTAAAGCTAAAATATAGTTCCGTTGTGCTTCCTGCTGGCGGTTCAGTGAAAGTGTAAGGCTGTTGATATCCGCTTTACCTATTATAAAACGCTGCCGGGTTTCATTATAGGCAAGGATAGAAAGGTCGAGCGCTTCCTCTGCGCTGGCTACCAACCCTTGCTGTACATTAAAGTCGGATACGGTCATAATAACTTCCTCCTCTATGCTGATTTCACTCTGACGAGCAGAAGTCTTTACGATATTGAGATTGTTTTTCGCCATATTATACTTGCCTTTTCTTACCCCCCAATCTATCAGTGGAACGGAAACGCTTACCGAAACCATCTCTTGCTGCATAGGATGCCGATAGGCCTGATTGAACTTCTCCGAAACCTGGTTGAACCCGATGCTGGCATTGATACCGGCATTGAAGCGCGATTCTTTTTTCGTCTTGTCCACCCGTTGTTCGGCTTCCAGAATATTCTGGCGCAACTCCAGAAAGTCCGGGTTATTGTTTTTGGCTGCCATCAGCGCCTCATCCACCGGAATAATTAACGATTGGGGACGACCGGGAAGACTGACCTTTATTTCGGTATTCTTCTCCAAGTTCAAGAAGGAGGCCAATGAAAACATGGCACGCTTCAGCGAACTGGCAGCATTCTGCAACGTATTACGGGCATTTACCACATCAAGTTTCAGCGTCAACAAGTCGGCACGACTGATGGAAGCTATCTTCAGGCGCTGCATACCGATGCGGTAAAGCGTATCGGTAGAAATTGCATTTTCTTTGGCAAGGTCATACTCCGCCTGCGCCATGGCAAGCGTAAAGAAATAGTTGGTAGCTTGTTCGGAAACCTGTTCGGCATTATAAATATATTCCTTTTTAATCTTTTCATATTTCAATGGCTCTATCCTACGTTCCCAACGGAAAGCATTATACCCTACCAGACTTTGAGAATACCCCAGTCGTACCGGAACACTGGTAAATTGCGTATAAGGATTACTTCCGAAACTTCTCATAAACCCCAGTTCCGTATCCAGATAGAAAGTACCGCCCGTCAAGTCAAAATTCTGCCGGATAGCAAGATTTCCATAGGCATAGAATGATTGCTGGCTACGATAAATATCCAGGTCCTGTTCGGAGTCATAACGCTTGGTGATGTCACGGTTATACTGGGCGGGAGTCATGTTCAAAGTCAGACTCGGCAGACGGTTGGCCTTAAAAGTACGGTACTCCCAATAACCTGACAGATACATATTCTTGGTACGAAAAGCTTCCAATGAACTATCATTAGCCATGGCAATCGTCTGTTGCAAGTCTAATGTAATCCTTTGCTGAGAAAAGGCGGAAAGCGTTCCCAATCCCAATAATAATATAAGACTTATCTTTTTCATCATATTCTTCTAAGCTATTCAACTTGACTACTTAACCACTTCCTTATTCCTATAAATAAACCAATATATCAACGGAATGATAAAAAGGCTGACCAGAGTTCCGACAAACATAGCTCCAATCATAGCGACAGACAACGGTTTTTGCAACTCCGAACCCATATCGAAAGAGAACAACAAAGGCACCATAGCAAATATGGTAGTCAGCGAAGTCATGATGATAGGACGAAGCCTTCTGCGCCCTGCTTCATGGATAGCTTCCAGCAATGGCATCCCTGTTTTTCTCAATTCGTTGATAGCATCCAGTTTCAAGATGGAGTCATTGATTATGATACCGCAAGTCACTATCAATCCAATGGCTGACATCAGATTAAGCGTATGCCCGCACATCCACAACAATAACAGAGCGAATGCCACGTCTATCGGAATTTCAAGCAATACAATCAGAGGCTGTACAAAACTCTCGAACTGGGCGGCAAGAATAAAGTACATCAACAGGATGGAAATAAAGAGAATCACCACCAGTTCGTCCAGCATCTCCCGATTGGAAAAGAAACTACCGGAAAAAGCAGTTTCCCAGTCTCCGGTCTCCTCAATAATTCGTCTCACTTTCGTCATCAATAACTCAGCGTCATCGGTCTCATAAAAACAGAAAGGAATGTACTCCCCATTACGTCCTGCAGTAATTGTTTTCAAATCCTCGGCGGGGGTAACCTTCACCAAATCGCGAAGCGGAATATATTCAACCGTTCCTTTACCATCAGCACGAGTCGGTATCAATGTCTGCCGTAACACATCATTCACCGTACGTTCCTCCCCCGCAATACTGATAGGCAGATATTGCTGGTAAGAATGGAGCATAGCCACACTATTCTCTTTGAAGGCTGTTTTCAGTACCCGGTACAAATCATCGTAAGAGACATTATATAATAGCAGCTTTTCATTCTGTACACTTATATTCAACTGATTTTCAAAAGCGATGCCGGTAGGGGCAGTTCCCGTTAATCGGGCAATGTGATTCTCCAATTCCCGCAATTCCTCCGCAACGGGTGCTTTCTCCTTGTTACGAGCATAAAGTTCCGCCACGATGTCAGCCTCTCCGGTTACGAACAGTTTCTCAAACACTGTTTCCGGTGGGGAAAAGGAGACGACTGCCAAAGGATATTCCGCCTTCAGGCGTTGATTCACCTTTTGCTGCAAAGCTTCTATTTCGCGCGGACTGCCCGTTTTGAAATACAGTTCGGCTTCTGAAGAAGACAGTGCACGCTCACGATTCAGCAGATAATCCTGTTGCCCCACAGCCGCTGTCTGTTCGATTGTTTGCTGCTCAAAATCACTGAACAAGGCATCCACCCGCCTACGATTCTCATCTACATGAATGTTTTCGTTCCACTCCACACGGGCTATGAGTTCGTTCTGGTCTATATCCGGCATACGTTCCTTACCGATAAAATAGAAAAGGAATACGCAAAGCGGGACGGAAAGAATACAAAAAGCAACGCTCACGGTCTTATGGGCAAATACCCAATCTACCCCCGCATCATAAAAGCGGTCCAAGGTATGTTCTTTCAAAGGATTGCTGATACGGATGCGGGAAAACCATGAACGACTGCGCAATCCGGTACGGTAAACCAGCATATAGAGTACCGGCAGCAACATGATACCCGTAAAATAGGATACCATCAGTCCCACCGTCACGGAAAATGCCTGATCGTAAAAAAGAGCACCGGCAATACCGCTCATAAAAATCAAGGGAACAAAAACAGCTATGGTAGTCAGCGATGAACTAAGCATGGGCGTAATCACCTCGCTCGTCCCCGTCACACAGGCCCGTCTGAGCGAGTAGCCCCGTTCACGGTACTGGGAAATATTCTCCGTCACAATGATGCTGCTGTCAATCATCATACCCAGTGCCAAAATAAGTCCTGACAAGGAGATAATATTAAGCGACATCTTGAACAAATAGAAAAAAAGAAAACAGATGACAATGGAGACTGTCATACTAAGTCCGATAATAAACGGTGACTTGATATCACCCAGAAAAAGAACAGCAACAATACAGATAAAAAGAAAGCCCAATGAAAGATTCTGTTGCAGGTTAGATATTGTATAGTCCAAAAGTTCAGTCTGATTACGGCTGACGCTGAATTCAATATCCGGATACACCTTCCGGAAGTAATTCATGGTACCGATAATAGCCTGTTTCATATCATCCATATTCTCATCCGCCTGCTTGATGACGGCAAGTGTCACGGCACGCTTCCCATTACTCATAGATACACCGGTCTCTTTAGCAGGGACAATGGCTATCTTGCAGAAGTCACCCAAGCGGATTATTCGTTCCCCTTTACGCAAAAGGATGTTCTCCACATCCTCCCGGGTACGCAGTAAAGTAGAGAATTTGATATTATACTCGTAATAGCCATCCCGTACCGTCATACTGCCAGGCTCCACATTGTTGTCTGCCAACACGTTTTCCATATCCGAAAGCGACAATCCCAATACAGCCAATTTATCCGCATCGGGCACAATCTGCAATTGCTGCTCCACTATACCGGTAACATCCACCATCGCCACCTCGGTCAGCTGTTCGATACGGCGCTTGATGACGTTTTCTGCAAAACTGCACAATTCAAGAAAAGCACGGTCATCCCCACGGCTGTATGCGCTATCATTCTTCAGCGTCAGGTTCAAGTAGAATACGGGAATATCCGTAGCACTCGCTTTCACTACTTTGGGACGTTCAGTATCCTTAGGAAGATAGTTCATCGCGGCATCAATCTTTTCATTCACCTCAATAAAGGCTAAATCCGTATTCGTACCGAAATCAAATTTCAAGCGGATAATACCCGCTCCGTCACGTGTCTGACTGTCCATATCCTTCAACTTACCCACTTGTATAAGTTGTTGTCGCAGAGGCTTCACCACTGTATTTTCCAGTTCCCGTGCCGATGTATTGGGTACGGCTACCTGAACGGTAATCTCAGGAATAGCAATATCGGGCAACAAGGAGACAGGCAACGTGAAATAAGTCACCATCCCAACGATAAAGCATGCTGTAAATGCCATCAGCACAGCTATAGGCCGTCGTATAAGGAAATCCACCATAAGTTATCAATTACAAGTTATCACATCACCGTCTTTATCACCTTTTCACTTTATCACCTTTATCAACCACCTTCACCGGAGCCTCATGCGCCAGATTCACGTTCCCCGTCACAATAACCGTGTCGCCTTCCGCAATCTCATCGGTTTGAGATGCCCCCACCAAGGTATATTCCTCTGCATTCTCCAATCCCGTTTGGACATAGTTCCACTTGGCCTGCCCATTCTTCAAGGTAAAAACTACCTGTCTGCCCGAACGCAACACAACGGCACTCTTGGGGATAACAAATTGTTTGTCCAGCGAACGGAACACATTTACACGTACATTCATACCACTGAACAGTCTGCCCTTGCCGTTTACCGACGCCTTGACCTTCACCATACCCTTCTCGTCCACCAACGGATTGATTTGCGTAACGACTCCCTCGTAACGGGACGCAGCATCCGAATAAGGACTGATAAATACGCGATCACCGGACTGTATCAAAGACAGTTCACTTTCAAGCACAGTGAAATCCGCCTCCATGCCATTTGTACCCACAACGGTACAGAAGACCTCCGAAGTATTGGCAGCATTAAAAGGCTTGGAGAAAAGGTTGGCAATCACACCATCGAAAGGTGCCGTCAACGTAGCATGCTCTTCCTCATATTGAGCTAACTCATACTGAGAAAGGCTCTGGTCATATCCGCTTTTCACGCGGGCAAGCTTCATGATATCTGCAGGTACTTTGGAAGAATCATCCGCTGGATAACCTTGACCTATCAGCACATCCTGCAATTCGAGTTTGGACTTTTCAAGCGCATCTTTGGCTTGGGCAGTACGATTAGACAAGCGGAATTTATCCAGTTCAGCCAATTTCTGCCCCTTGAACACCTTCTCACCGTTCTTTACGTAAATACGGGCAATAACACCGGACGTCTCGAAACGTAAGTCAGCCTGTCCGCCGGCAACTATCTTGCCGTTACTTACCAACTCATGGTTGAAAGCACGCTGTTTCAGTACTTCTACCGTCACTTCGTTGTCGGTGGTGGGTAAAACGGTGGCCACCCCTTCGTCGTTAACTTCCTCGTTCTTATTGCCGGAACAAGCGGTCAGCAATAACAATGTCGTGCATAACAATGCTTTATGATAATGTGTCTTCATATCAGTATATAAGTATTTTATTTAATTCTTCCCTCATCTCTTTTATAGCCGTAGATTGTACTTTCGGTTCCTTCGTCAACACAATACGCTTCATCTTCTCAAACTTGTCCGGTTGTCTAAATGCAGGTTCTGCATAAAGTTTAGCCAGCAGATAATAAGGATATATTCGCCCCGGCAGACGACGGGTAGAACGGATAAAGCACTCCTCTGCCGCCAGATAATCTCCCTTTTGTTGATAATTTTTTCCCATTATATTTAGTATCATAGGATCGCAACTTCGCCTCAAGGCCTCTCTCATTATCCTGTTAGACGCTTCTGCTCTCCGCAGTTTATGCAATCCATGCCCATATTCAAACAAGAAAGCAGCACATTCTTTCAACAATGGATAAAGGGAGACATATTCCCTTTCACCACTTTCATACGCTCCTGCCTTATAAAGTACCCTGACGTTCATCCATTCTCTACAAGCCTGTTCAATACGAAGATCGTTCTTTAAGCGAAAACCACCGACTGCTACTGTCAATATTGCCAACCCTATCCATTCCCAACGGCTATTCCCACAAACACAGGCCAGAAGCAACGCAATAAATGTAATAATAAATACCGGAAGTTGCAGCGGATAAGAAGAAAAAGAAAAAATCAGTAAAGAAAGAATTGCTCCGCAAATGCCATACCGACTTTTCTTAATTCCTATATATAGACAAATAACAATAGCAGCCAATCCGCAAAAGGTCAAAGGAACTCCCCACTCCACCGCTGCCTGCAAGTATTCATTAAAAGCATATTCCGGACTTCCTGCCACACGTTCTTCCCACGGCTCATAATTGCCTGTTGCAAAATAATCCTCCTGAGCCTTCCCATAAGCCACTGCAAAGTTATCCGTTCCATGTCCGGCCAACGGTTTCTCCATAATAGCCCGGCAAGTAATCTTCCACATAAACAAACGTCCTCTTGCCGAATCCGGCTTTAACGAGAACAGCAAGTAGCCAGCCAATACCATGATACCTACTCCCACAGCTATAGCCGTAAACAAACGTTTCCGATGGTGTATCCACACCTCACGTAACCAAACTCCCCAACCGACATGACAGGCATATACCCACAAACAAGAAAATCCCGCCGCCAACCAAGCCGAACGGCTCATACCCGCAGGAAGCACACAAAGAATGAGCAGCATCACACTGCCTGCAACCATATTCTTTACCCACCATGTCTTAAGCAAACGACTGTTGTGCAAGGAAAGGTATTGATAGAAACAAAGCGGAAGTATCAGTGCCAAATAGCCTGAATATGGTCCGGGATTAAAGAAAGAACCAGTCAGCGCATACCGTGAATGTCCGGAAGCGGTAAATCCATAAAGTTGACGTAATCCCCATATAGCCTCTATACCTCCAAGGACTATTAAGGCCCACGTCACAGTAGTAGTCAGCTTCAACGCCCTCTTGCCCAATAGGATTGACAATAAAATACAGACGCTTGCTATGATAGCCGCTTTGTCAAACCATACCCACTGCCCGATCGTTTCATCGGCGGGAAGTTCAGGATGCACGACAAGTACTAATGACAGCAACGCCATTACTGCGACCCACTGAAAGCCAAAGGCTATATAGCTTTTTATCTCCATCACATACGGTATAAATATTCGAGATTACTATCTGCCACTATTTGAAATTCATTTTATACACAACTGCCATTCGTTCCGATATATCATTTCTTAATGCTTCCGGAAAATATTCCGAAGGATATTCATCGGTTGATATTGCTATCAAAACATCAGGAAGATTGGTTGATACAGGAAGTGGATATATCGAATATTCTGCAATGTCCATTTCCTGTCTTTCAAATGAGCAGCTCTTATTCCGACTTTTTTCATAGAGAGAATACAATCCTGGAGATTCTGAAATAGTCCAAATCGAATAAAGATAATTCTCTGTATTTACGACGAAAGAAGGACAAGCATATTCATCCTGCACATCCATCAAGTTCTCCACATCTTTATAAGAGTTTAATCCTTTCTTATCTGAAACCAGACATTGAATTTTTTCTATTTTCCTTGTTCGAGAATCAATCGCGTATAAACTACATGTAATAGGGTCTAAAACCTCTATCTGATTATCTCTCCGTCGAAAAGTAATCGTACTCCAATCAGTATAACTAAATGGAAAAACAGCATCATGATATAAAAGAGTTTGCTCTTTCTCTCCCTTCTCACTCATCACCCAAATTTTACTTTCCCCTTTCCTTCCCTGTATGTCATGGCACAAAAATTTCCCGTCAGGCAATATTTCAAAATCGTCATAAACTAAATCAAAGGAGAAAGCCAATGATTTTACAAATGTTCCATCATGCATATAATAGTGTACTTTTCGCACATTTATATCACTCACATAAACATATTCATCATCTACACATACATGATGCAGACTAAAGAATTCGCCCGGCGCTTCTCCTCTACTACCTATCTTGTTTAAGAACAATCCATCTTTTGTAAAGCGAAAAATACTGCCTTGCTTTTTATCAACCACGAATAGAGTTGAGTCCGTAAACAAAACATTAGTTATTACACCAAAAAAATAAGGTTCAGGTAACTCCAATTTTATTGCATTCACATCTTTAATGAACGATGAAAGATTCAAATGTTCTTGAAGATGTGACAAGTCCACTTGTATTGTACTCATACAATCACATACTCTATGAGAAGAACACCCACAAAAGATATACAAGCTCCAAGAGCATACTGCTGAAAATAATATATGTTTCATATCTCCTTTATATTTCAACTAAATTTAAGCCATGAATATCATTCTATTTTCCTCAAAATCCGATTCCACCTTATTTCATCGGTATCAGGATTTACAGATTTCCAAACTCTTACAGCCCTGCCTACTATAAAACTTTCGGGTAACATCCCCCAGTAACGGGAATCTTGCGAATTATAAGCATTGTCCCCTGCCATAAAATAGTAGTTCTCTTGAAAACAGTATTCCCGTACCACACTATCACCCAATAATATCTCACCGGCTTCGTTTATTCGTGACAGTTGTTTTTGTTCCCAGTTTATTAACTGCCTATAGAGGGTGTATGATAAAGAATTCATCTTTACAACCTGCCCTTTAGCAGGAACCGGCAGAGGACCGAATTCTTTGATAGTCCATTTCAACTCATCGCTCCACGGGAAGCATGGTATCACAACATTCGTTCCGCTATCCGGTAAAGCGGCAATCCGCTGTTGGGCAATCAGGCTTCCGATTTCTCCGCTTACCCCACGTAGTTTATAATATCCGTTTCTGATCTCCAATGTATCTCCCGGCAAAGCAACACAGCGTTTCACATAGTATTTCATTACATCAAATGCAATACTGTCCCAACGCTCTGCCTTATATGGGAAATTAAAAACCAACACATCATTTCTTTTAAAGTTTCTCCATCCCGGCATACGGTAGATATTCACATCCTTACTATCCAATGCCTTCAATACATTGAATATCCTTGCCCCGCCCGAACATTTATCCACCAATACACAATCACCCGCCAACATAGAAGGCGACATTGAGTCCGATGGTATACTGAAAGAGGTCACAACAAACACCTGCATCACTATATAAATAGCAACCAGTAAACACAAGTAGAAAAATAAGTTTATCAATCTGCTTACCCAACGAACTATTTGTTGTCGTTCTTTCATTTTCATATCTATTCTTTTTTCAGCACATCGGCAGTATTACCAATATCGCTGTATCCCTTCATCATATTCAAAAATCCGCTCATCTTTCCCTCTTGTATAGTTCTTCAAGTAAAATAAAGCTCCTTTAGGAACAGTATAAAGAAGTGAATCGGAAACTGCTACCTGGGTTCCTGCCGAGTTCCATTCGCCTTGCGAAGAATAAAACAGCTCATAGGTTTCACCTTTATAGATATAGTTATCCCGATTACGAGGAGTAAATACAATCTTTCCTATCCGATACGGACAACCCAGATCAAGCCCTGCCCATCCGCCTGACGACAAACGATAGCGGAAAGAAGTACAATGATCGCCATCAAAAACATTTGTATAATCGTGTGTAAGGTCACCATCGGGTGCATTAGAAGTTCCCATCGGCTTTCCTTGCAGAGCACAAGTATCTTTCGCTGTTTCGTAAAATGCCACTTCGGATACATCACAGTAACTATTCTCAGGGCCATAATAGCGAACATACCGATAAGGCTTCATCCCCCTTAACACAACCACATTATGTAAGCGCAGCGGATTTTGATTGATGACAAACAATGTATCCTTCACGCTGAAATCACGGCTGTTGCTACCTTCAAAGACTCCCCCCACCATGTGTTGAGGGAAAAGTTCATACAACTGATTATATTTGTTAAGCAAACAGACCTCTTCCTGCTTATCGGAAACCTTAAAATAGTGTATGCCTCCGGTCTCCTTGTTTAATTCGAAAGGCTCGGAAACAGGCACAAGCCTGCCGGACTCATAAACAGCCAGCATAAGCACTACTCCACCGGCCACTTCTTTAAATATCATCCCTTCCTCCGAAGGATAAGTCCATGCCACAGGCTGCCAGTCCAAACGAGTAGAAGCGCAAAGATAAACCACTTCATCAGAAGCTATTGCACGAAAACATTTTTCCACAGGAATCACAAAATCATAGGTATTCTTACCGCTGTACAAACGAGTGACATCCTGTGAACAAGGATAACGGAAACCAGGCCATACATCTTCCGGTTTTCCCCTTTTGCCTGCCTGCATATCACGATTCAGGCTGAAAGTCTGCCGGTAAATCTTTGACCTTGCCCCAAAGAAAGTACGTACAGGTTCTATTGCCCTTTTCTCATACATATAATAAGAATCCCCGTACTTGTCCTGTACAAAGTTCCAATAATGTGCTACGTTTAGTTCTCCTCGAAGCGGCATGTAGTCGCACCCGCAAGGAATACCTACAGCGCGAAAAATGTAGATAAGTCTGTCCGTCAGTTCACGACAATTACCTGACACCCATTTCACCAAGTCCGGCCCTACATGAGGTCCATAACCCAATGATGCATTGAAATGAGAGTCTTCCCTTGAAACAGAATCCAGCAGTACACGCGCCACAAAGAGAGGATCTTCCGCTTCCGGCAGTTTCCTCACGGCATCCAGCATCGGATTGTATTTTTTATAAATTTCCTCACGCCACGCCTTTAATGGTTCATCCTTGATACGATAGGGCAAGATATATTCACAAAAATCACGGAACGAAACATTTTTTCCCCATGGCTGCTCACGCCATACTTTGAAAGCCCAATCCAGATGGTCAATCAACAAATCGGGCTTTATCTTTACATCGGACACTAAACGCAATCCGGCAAGATTTGTATTACCATATAACTTCCTAACAGAATCCTGCACTTCTTCCAACGAATACTTCCCCGTTCCATACAGTTCATAAGTCTTGAGATGTGCATCCAATGCGGTACTTCTCTCATACGAATAATAATACGGAAGATTCTCCAAGAGAAATAAAGCAGCCTGCCGCTTCAAGGAGTCATCGCCACAAGCCTCCAATACCTCCTCCAACCGAGGATTTTGTTCCAGCACATCAGTCGCAGAGATAAAACACTCTTTTCGACAACTTGCCAAGAGCAGTAGCAGCACTCCATATATAATAAGCTTTCTCATATTTTATCGTCTGATATTTTAGGAACCTAAATTTATAAAACCTTCTCAACCTTCTCTCCTCGGGTAATACCTCCCTCATTGAAACTATCTATCGCGAAATAGTACTCCCATTCGGCATGCAGTCCCTTGATAATTATCTCGTTGTCTCCATACACTATATAATTATGGTATAGCTTATCCGGTGATATTCCATAACGGATGTTATAACCTACGGCATCCTCCACATTATTCCATCTTAAAGTAGCATTACGACGATCATTTATATCACGCAATCCATGCCATGAGTCCACCATACTTGGTGCAGGCTTATCCGCTTTACCAAAAACACGAAACCCCGAAACAGAAAACTTCCCGGCAGGTACGTGCACGTTTGTGATACGCAAATAGCGGCTTGCCAAAGGTTTCTCCAACACAACATAGTCATGCGGTGTATCAGTAATTCGCAACGACTTTTCTCCCACCGGCTTCCATTTCTTCCCATCAGTAGACGTTTCCAAATGATATTGATAAGTATCGGAGACACTGCCTGAAAGTTGCGCATCTTCATCGGCAAAGTTTATCTGAATAGCACGAACCTCGCAAACTTCCCCCAAATCCAGAGATAAAAACTCCCCGGTATCTCCAGTTTCTGCACTCCACCACGAACGTATGCTCTCGTCTACAGCACAACAGGCCGGATGTTTTCTTTGCTCGGACGATACACGCACCAACTTGCGATAAGACAGCAGCATCCATCCGGTAGCCAATTCTTCGGGAGAATTGATCTTTTTTGTTGGCATAGACATGGGATAATCTCCAAAGCCTGTATAAGCATACATCAAACTGTCTTTATCAAAGAAAACAGGATGTAGTACAATTCTTCTTTCAAAAATATGCCTGACCGACACGCCCGTTGTACCCATATACCAATCATTCCCATACCTGTCCTGGAACAGGCATCCGTTCCCGGCTCCCTTAGTGAAACCTTCGGGCTTATAAACAAACGGATTGTGGGTAGCCAAGACAAATGGTCCTACAGGGTTATCGGCAACATACACTCCTTGATTGGAACCTGTATACTGAATGCCCGAAGACGCATATTGCAGGTAATATCTGCCGTCACGCTTCGTCATCCATGTACCCTCTATCCACGAACTGAGAGTTTTCCATTCATGATAGTCGCCAGCCACTTCCCAACCATTCGTCTGCTTGCAGTTTGTTATCAGAGGTATAGTTTGTGTAAGCGGAAGAAAAGTTTTCGGGTCAATCTCTATGCCGGTCAGAGATACTTTATTTCCTGACCCGGAATACAAGAACAAACGTCCCTCATCATAGAAAAGTGACGGTTCTGCCACATCATAAGGGAAACTATTTGTAGCCACCTCCCATTGTCCCGATTCAGGCATGGCAGTGCGATAAAATGTACCCGTTGCACCGGAGAAAGTAAGATAAAGCTGCCCGTCCATCTCTACTGCGGCAGGAGCATTGCCAGTAGTTGGCAAATTGGTAGTTACCAAAGTCCAATGCAGTAAATCATCCGATTTATAATACCCTTGTATATTAGACATAAAAAGATAATATACATCCCGAAACAAAACGACACAAGGATGCGCTCCGTCACGCCTTGATACCCCTTCTTCTACCGTAAAATCATAGTTTAACGGAAGGGGATTACACATTGTAGCGTTTACCTCTGCGTCGTTCATAAAATGACAGGAACTAAACAATATCAGTAACAAAGCCAAGCATACATACAATTTATTCATACAATGGTATTTTTCATTTCATTAGGATATAATCATCATTCTATTCCGCATCTCCCATAATCTTCAAAATCAATGGTGAGGATTCTGTATTGCAATACACCGTTATAGTTTTATTAAAATGCTCCGGATGTTCAGCCTTATATGTCACCTCCAAATTCAGTTCTCTACCCGGTTGAACCGGCTCTTTAGAATAAGAAACAGAAGTACAGCCACAAGAAGTATCCACATCCTGCACTGCCAAAGGTCTATTTCCCGTATTTTTCAATGTAAAAGTTGCCTTTTGCTCTTTTTGCCAATTAAAACGACCTAAAGAAATAGAAGTTTTATCTATAGCGACTTCGGTCATTATCGCTTCGGCTTCTTTCGTTTGTCCTGATATCTCGCCTTGAATAATCTTCAGATAGAGTTCTTTCACTTTAAAATTATGAACAGGATTACCAATAGCAAGTACTTTATTATCTCTGTCTAATAGAAAAGTTTGAAACATCATATCTGAAGGAAAATGATTTAGCTTATTAAAACAATCATTCTCATCCAGGCAAACAGGATATTCAAAATTATCACGACGAAATATTAAACGTAATTCAGACTTATCTTTAGGATGAAAGTAAAAAAGGAATGACACTTTACCATAACTTACAGAATCCACTCTATGTATAAATTCTTCCCAACTCAACAATTGCAATTTACAACTAGTGCAGCCTATAGAGTCAACATATGTCACTATCTTATAACTACTACTATTTCCCATATATTCTATCGTGTCTTTCCCCTGAACAGTAAACACCGAATTAGGAGGAAATTGTATTTCTTTACCCTCCCATTCTCTCACCAATTGTTCAACATTCTTTATTCCGTTCTGACATGAGGAAAACAGAATCAATGATACCACAATGTATATTGCCACTTTTTTTCTACTTTTCATCACTACAGAAATATGCTTATTCAATTCGTATACTGCTATGATATTCATAATACATAACATATGACATTAAAACCACCGTCTTCATTTTTTACGACCGCAAACAGATTTTGTTCTTTTTCATTTACAGCAATATGGAACACATCCGTATCAAGTAGAAGCTCTTTTATAGGATTACCATCCCAATCAAAGACAAATACAGTTTTCGATTTTCTTTGAACCTCATAAATTTTTCCATCAGAATATAGAGCATACAGATACTTAGGTGTCGCACACACTTCAATGAAACCATGAATACTTTCTTTGGTTGGACGCGCACTGAATAATTGTCCACCATTCTCAACCAAAGATTCGCACGCTGGGTTCCCCAAACGCAAAGATCTCTTGAGTTCAATTTTATTGTTGACTACTTCAAAAAAGTCCAAGTTAGAAGAAAAATTTACAGAATAGGCAAACTTGTTTTTATATGGATGTTTTGCCATATAGCCTTGATTGGAAAGGAATCTAGTTTCAGTATTGAAACTGCTATCGGCAGCATTATAAACATCTATACCATAATCCAACACACGACCATAAGAATCAAATATTAAATGCTGATAATGTGTTTTATACGTTCCTCCTGCTACAAATGTAGAATCATCAATAGGAATAAGCCTTGATATTAGCGCATTCGATATATTATGCTTTGTTAATCGAATAGGAGCGCCATCGATCACACCGCATCGTAAAGAGTCAAGGTTATATTTCATTACTATTTTGCTTTGGTCATTATAGGCTATAAGACATTTTTTTCCTAAATAGCCACTACTACCAAACAAAACTTCCAAGGGACCTTGTCCTATATTCCCGAAACGAGCAATCTGCCTACCAGATGATTGATCAAACAACGTGAAACATTGATTAGAACGTGTATCAAAAACAACCAGATTTTCTTCATCACATGCAATACCTTCTACACGTCCCAAAGAATCCTCACTGATCAGACATTCTTTTCTTTGATTCAAAGAAACTGTTTCAGGAAATAATTCCTCAATTGTTTGGGATGGTTTATTATTGCAGGCACCCAAGAAACCTATGCACAATACCCCCAAAAAGAATCTACTCATTTTATTCATATAGTTTCTATTTTATATATAATCTCCAATTCCATGCCATCACTTTCACTTTAACATAGTTATGCTTAATATAATCCGAATTAAAGTCGGAACCTAAAGGTTTGGAATCACGCAAAACACTCATTTCATATTATTATAGTGTCATGAATGACATGGAATTAGATTTCAAACAAATCCTCTTAGCAAGGCAAAGGAAGTTTCAGTCCATAGACAACACCTCCACCCAAAACATAATAGCAAACAATGCTATATGGTGCACAACAATAACTTCCTCCACCTCCACTTTCACCTTGAGCCAATGCTTCTACATTAGCTAAAGCCAAATCTGACATAGCATTTGATGTTTGATTAGCATAAACTCCATATCCTGCAACTGCAACAAATGCTGCAACAAAAGCCAATTTTATTACTTTTTTCATTATGTTCTTCATTAATGATTATCTATAAATTAATTTCTGCATCTATCCTTTCAGCAGTAAAGCAAATATCCTTGCTACATTCAATTCTTAGTTATATCTTTGCCACGACCTCCTTTCTTTAGCGGGTTATGGAACAGATGGAATAGCTTGCTCCAACAAACATTCAACATCTGTTCCTTTTTCAGTTATATAATCGTTTTATAAAAGCCATTACATCTTAAATTCCACAATCGGCTCATCACTATTTACATCCGTAACCGTAATAATTCTTTGAGTGATTTCATTTTATAACGACGTATCAAAAATAGCGGCAACAAAGGATATATAAAAATTAATCGACTGACAAAGTCTGACAAACACTAATTTTCGTCATGTCAGATACCACTAATTTGTAAAACAAGCTTTATTACCTCCATTTTTTAGATGGAACAAGTGCTATTCTGCATCTCCCATAATTTTCAAAACCAATGGCGAAGATTCCATGTTACAATACACCATTATAGTTTTATTAAAATGCTCCGGATGTTCAGCTGTATATGTCACTTCTAATTTCAATTCTCCACCCGGTTGTACAGGTTCTTTAGAATAAGAAACAGAAGTACAGCCACAAGAAGTATTTATATCCTGCACCACCAATGGCTTATTTCCCGTATTTTTCAATGTAAAAGTTACTTTCTGCTCTTTTTGCCAATTAAAGCGACCCAAAGAAATAGAAGTTTTATCTATAGTGACTTTAGTATTTATCACCTCAGTTCCCTTGTCTTTCTCTACTTTCTCTCCTTGAATTATTTTTAAATAAAGCTCTTTTACTTTAGGATTATGAATAGGATTACCAATAGCAAGAACTCTATTATCCTTATCCAACAAAAAAGTTTGAAACATCAAGTCTGATGGAAAATGATTTAACTTATTCAAGGAATCGTTTTCATCAATACAAACAGGATAATTGAAGTTGTCACGTTTCAAGATATAATTAAGTTCCTTCCTGTTTTTGGGATGTAAAAAGAATAAAACAGGTAAGTTTCCAATAGTATCCAACTGACTAATGAACTTTTTCCACCATTCTAATTTTAACTTACAACTCGTGCAACCAGCCGAGTCCACATAAGTAATAATCCGATATTCACTTTTGAATAAAAAGTTCGTGTCAGCACCTAATACCGTAAAATGCATTATATCAGGATAAACAATTTTTTTATTATTCCATTCTTTCACTAAATGGGATATATTTTCTTTCTTTGTTTCTTTACAAGAAAACAATGAAAATATGAAAAGTATGAAAACAAATCTTTTCATTACATTACTAAAATTATTTATAAAACAATCATCTATTTCTTAAATGAAAAAAGCAATAAAAATAAGATTATCATTTTTCATTGTTCCTTTTAATAACTGTATCAATCGGTTATCTTATTCTTGCAATTACTGTAAATATTACTACAACAAATAATACATTCAACATTTTTATATAATATTCATCAAGCTACATTCCTTATCAACTGTATTATTTCAGATGCAAAATACCAATAACCGGGTTCTCGTCCGGATTATCATTATTCATATAAGTTACGAACATATTATTATCACTGAAAGAGGTTGTCGTTCCGGTTCCTTTATCATCCAAATCATTCACCATAAACTTACCTATCCAATACTCACCTTTTTCTTTAGAATAGAGAAATGCTCGCGTATCATCAACAGACGACCAATAGCCAGCATAAATCCATTTCTCGCCTTCCAAATAAAAGGTACGAATAAAATCTTCAAAACGCTGTAAAGAAACTGTTTCTTTGTAGTCATGTTTCAGATCCGGTTTCATCCGAAAGGGATATTCTAAGGATAGTTGTTGATTTTCATAATGATAGACCGCATTATTGAAATTAGGAGCCATAAAACAAATTACATCCCCATAAGAACATAATTCCCAAAGAGGAGTAATATAAACTAAATGGTTGTTTTGCCTACCGACCAATAATTTTTCTTCTTTACCTTGGGCATTCACATAATAAATGCCGGCAGTCGTCTTATCAATTCCCGAATTCGATAGAATAAAACCTCCTTGAGGACATATCTTGAAATCTTTCATTTTAAGATTCAGTTCAATCGTATTTAAGTAATCACCATCAGGAGTATAAAACAACAGTTTACGTTCCCAAGAAGATAAAATAACTATCTGATTATTTCTTTGATCATATTCAAATTGATAAATTTGAGAGTACTCACCCGGACCGCTACCTTTCTTACATATTTTATTTATATATTTGCCTTCACGATTAAAAACCCATATAGTTTGTTGCGGTTCATCAAATACAAACAAACGATTATTATTTACTGCCATGTCAGTAATACTTCTAATCAAACAACTATCATTTGTTTCTAAATAAACATACTCAATAGAGTCCACAAACAAAGAATATCCAATACTGTCTACTGCTTCGTTTTGTAAATTCGGCTCCCATTTGGACGTAGTTTTAAGTTCTGTACAAGATATTATAAGCACAGCAAACAATAACATATTTAAAACTTTACAAACTCTCATGTTTACTATTTTTGTATAATAAAGATTGTATTGCTACATTTTCACAATACAATCTCTATATTAATTAACACTTACCCCAGCAACTACTATAAAGACAGTCTGCCTCTCTATCTTCCACTTGTACACAAGTAGCACCTATTACTCTGGGCGGATTACTTTTATCATAACAATTTTGCAACTGATAGCCATAAGCTTTATTAGGATCAATAGGGTCGGGGCCGGGATACTCATCCATTGCCAAGGCTTCTACATTAGCCAAAGCCAAATCAGACATTGCATCTGATGTTTGATTAGCATAAACTCCATATCCAGCAACTGCTACAAATGCTGCAACAAAAGCCAATTTTACTACTTTTTTCATTTTGTTTTTCATTTATGATTATCTATAAATTAATTTCTGCATCTATCATTTCAGCAGTAAAGCAAATAGCTTGCTACATTCAATTCTTAGTTATATCTTTGCCACGACCTCCTTTCTTTAGCGGGTTATGGAACGGATGGAATAGCTTGCTCCAACAAACATTCAAATCTGTTCCTTTTTCAGTTATATAATCTTTTTATAAAACCATTACATCTTAAATTCCACAATCGGTTCATCACTATTTACATCCGTAGCTGTAATAACGCCCCGCTCCTCATCTACTGAAATTCCATAGATATAACGATCTAAGACATATCTCATTAGAGGTTCTCCTTTTAGACTAAATACATAAATATATTGTCCGCCATCAATTTCTTTACCCCTGGGCTGCTGTGACAATTCCCTAAAGGTACGTCCGTGGAAAACCGTATAAATAGCTTGGTCAGTCACTTGTATATCACTAAAGCCCATTATACCGACAGGAATACCATACCCTTGGGAAACTTTGAACTCCGGTTCGTTATGCGGACCGATGCGTACCACCTGTGTACTGTCCTTCAAATTATAGATTTCAAGAACTTCCCCCAATTGAGTGGCAGTAGCCAACACACCATTTTTAGGATTATAATCAATAAAGCTACGCCATGCCTGCGCCAATGCAGGGCGAGAACGTTCCAAAGCCTCTTCTTTAGCTGTAGGGATATTACCGAACTTACGAAGCAGTTCCCCTTTACGATTGAAAAAACAGAAACGATTATTTCCCGAGTAATCAGGAATAATAAAGGTGGAATCATCGTACTGTACAAAATCCAAAGCACGAAGGATTTCTTTGTCCAGTGTCACCGCTTCCTTACGAAGCAGTGAGTCACCGGATTCAGAGAAAACAACCCCTGTTAATTCGCTTTTATTAGCATCCAACATCCACAATTTATGCCCATTCCATCGAAAGTTTTCGGCAGAGAGCATATCAACCGATGAATCACCACGCTTTCCATAAGAGGTAAGATAGTTCCCATCGGGATAAGTGAATATCTGAAAAAAATGATCTGTACCATGCAAATCAAGCACTACTGCCCTGCCACCTTGTATCCGTATGCGAAAAGGATAGCGGAAAACAGCCGTATCTAACAGGATTACCTGCCCCTCCAACTTAACCGTTTTCGGAAAATCAGAATAAGAGATACCTTTACCGGCAGGTACTGAAGTACATGCAGCCAGTAAAACAAATAGGAGTAATATGTTAATAGGATTCTTCAAGACTATAAGGCCCTCCTACAGCATAGACTTTTACATTAGCAATCGGACAATCCACAGAACCGGACCCAATACAACGAGGAGTTCCCCCCCATTCATCGGATGCCAAAGCATCTATATTCTCCAACATTAAACTCTGCAAATTTTCTTTTTCTGAACTAAATTGAAAAGATGCAACTACTGTTGCTACCAAAAATAAGCTGATAAGCAATACTTTCTTTTTCATGCTTGTTATGTTTTTCACGTTAATAAATTCTTTTTCTAAATGATGTGTTAAATGTAGCGGCAACAAAAGATAATTAGAAATTAATTGACTGACAAAGTCTGACAAACGTTCATTTTTATCATGTCAGATATTGTCAACCTACACACCAAGCTCTATTTCTCAAGCTTTTCTTCGATGGAATGGCAATTTTTTAATTGATAAGCAGAATTACCAATTTCTACTACCCAATCAATTTCAGACAAATATTTACGCAATCTTCTAATAGTAGTATGTACCCTTTCAGATGTACCTGTACCATCCGGCCACAATAACATCATAATTTCATTAATGGATAGTTTGTTATCTTGGGCGTCCAAAAAGCCTTGTAATAATGTGGCTGGCAGAGGAGTTAATTTCACATTAACAGCAGAGCTCTTTAAATTCATAGAGCCTGCGTCAAAGAAACAATCATCTTCCAACTGATAAATATGCGATTGACTTTTATCCATGGCAATCACAGGTATTTCTTTGATAAATAAACGGCGGTAAATCCGAATCATAAACTCCTGAACAAAGAATAACAAAAGAGAGGCAACGACCAAAGCACCTAATAAAATCTTATCTTTCAAGGTAAGAACCTTCCACCAAGCAGAATATGTAAATCCAGTCACACCAACCTCGCACCTATATCCTAAATAACAAGATACGAGACTATCCGATTTTGATAAATAGGATAAATCATTCGAGTATGCGTTAGTTTCATGTTCCCACCAGTCTGTTACAGATACACGCACTATTGTCTTGCCAGGAAATTTCACTTTTGCCAATAAATCGCTCCAAATCATATTCAAAGAATCAGCCTTCAAAGGATCTTTATATAACAAATATGTATATAACATTCTCTGATCTGAGGACCGAATTATATTATGGGTATGCTTTTCATAGGGAATAACAAAGTTCTTTTTACCATACTCAGTTTCCATAAAAACTGTTATTGGTTCTTTCTTCTTATCAACTGGCATATGAATATTTCCTTCTGTACAAAAAAACACTTCCATTCCACTTCGCTTCTGCATCTCTTCCGTCAAAGCCTCATCAAAAGTATCACGAGCCTGCACCTCCCAATATTCCTTTTTATTCTCATACAAGAAATATCCGGTAATACAAGCCGCTATGATACCTATAACCATACATATCAATAGTAGTTCTAAGTTCTCTCTTTCCTTCTTCATGTTGTGTTCAAATATGATCTATCAATAACAATAAATATCATACCAACTGCAAATGTAAATCGTTATAAAATATCAAGGCAATTATTATGTTACATATTCTTTTGTCTATATTACATAGCCGACACAAACATAAACAACGCAACTGTACCAGATTAAATGCCAAAGAAGAAACCGCAATAATTAAACATGTAACTGTATAAATCTTATTTCAATAACAATACCAAGTAAGGTTACAATATTTGGTTATAAGTACGAAAAGAAATGAATGCTCTAATTTCAAGTTTGAAGTTTAGCACCTCAATATATGATTAATTTATAGCTCTTTGAGAATATACAGGAACAAATATTTCCACTTTCGAACAAAAAACGTATTTTTGTACTGAAAGAAAGAAAATTGTACTATGGCAATACATAATGCTCTGGGAAAAGCCGGAGAAGATGCGGTTGCGGCTTATCTGGAACATAACGGATATGTGATACGCGACCGGAACTGGCGGAAAAACCGTTTGGAACTGGACATTGTTGCCACCAAGGACAACGGATTGATTATTGTAGAAGTAAAAACCCGAAGTAACACGGAATACATCAAGCCGCAAGATGCCGTCAACTGGCAGAAAATACGCCGCATTGTCATAGCAGCCGATGCTTACGTAAAACATTTCCGCATTGACGCCCCCGTGCGCTTCGACATCATTACAGCGGTGGGCGATGCCGGTGCTTTCGAGATAGAGCACATCAAAGAAGCATTTTACCCGCCTGTGTTTTAAAAGAACCCTAACCCCTGAATACAATGAATATAGAAACCGCCCGCGAATATTGCCTCAGTAAAAAGGCCGCAACCGAAGATACTCCTTTCGGTGAGGATTTCCTCGTTATCCGGGTAATGGGAAAGATGTTTTTATGCATCAATCTCAACACTCCCGACCGCATCACCATGAAATGCGACCCGGAATACGCGCTGGAATTGCGCGACCGCTACAATGCCGTTGAAGGAGCCTGGCACTTCAACAAGAAGTATTGGAACCAGGTGCTCCTGGACAGTGATGCAGATGACAAACTGATAAAGCATCTGATAGACCACTCCTACGAAGAAGTAATAAAGAAATTCACTAAAAAAATGCGCAATGAGTATGAAGCCCTGCCCTGAAACGTTTCCTTATCCGCTGATAGCGTTGGATGAAACCGACTCAACCAACCGGTACATCAGCCAGTTATGTAATGAGTTGCAAGAATCCGTTGCCGAACTGACTACAGTTACAGCCGAATTTCAAACAGCCGGCAAAGGCCAGCGCGGCAATACCTGGGAAGCGGAAAGAGGCAAGAACCTGCTTTTCAGCTTTGTCCTCTATCCTACTTTTCTGGAAGCGCGCCGCCAGTTTATCCTATCACAAATCGTGTCTCTTTCCATTAAGGAAGAGCTGGACAGATGGTCGGACGAAATTACGATAAAGTGGCCGAATGACATTTACTGGAGAGACAAGAAAATATGCGGCATACTGATAGAGAACGACCTATCCGGACACTTCATCGGACGCAGCATTTCCGGCATCGGAATCAATATCAATCAGAATGAGTTTCACAGTGATGCCCCCAATCCGGTATCGCTGAAACAAATTACCGGTCAGGAACACGACCGCTATGAGCTTCTATCGCACATACTGAAAAGGGTACAAATCTACTACAACGGTTTGCAAACGGAAGACAGCGGTACTTATACCGCTGAAATAACCGCCCGTTATGCCCGCTCCCTATTCCGCCGCAGAGGTTTTCACCCTTACGAAGATGCCGGCGGCAAATTCTCTGCCCGCCTGCTGCGTGTGGAACAAGACGGACGTTTTGTCCTGGAAGACGAGAACGGCAAGGAACGGGAATATTTATTTAAAGAGGTGCAATACATTATCTGATTAGACAAATTGGCAAACATTATCTTTGTAAAACATGTTTTGTATAAAATCAATCTATAAATTCATGAAGATACAAGTCTTAATTGCAGCCGTTATATCAAGTTTTATTTTATATGGTTGCGAAGATAATGAAACTAATTATTTGGAACTCTCCGAATCGTCATTCAGCAATGTCGATGGCGACGGAGCCACATCGACGGTTGCCGTAACAAGCGATGTGGAGTGGCAAATATCCAAAACGGCACAATGGTGCAACGTCACTCCAAGCAAAGGCTTCGGAAATCAGGCATTGACCCTGCAAATAGAAGCCAACCCCGACAGTAAAGAAAGAAAAGTTACAGTAACAGTCGCATCACCAGCCACCAAGATGAGCAGGAAAATAGAAATCACTCAAGCGGCTGGATATACACCCATAGAACAATATCACTATAATCTGCCGGTGATCTTTCATGTGCTTTACCAAGACAAGTCCGCCCCGCTACAGTATGTCAGCCCCAACCGCTTATCTGAAATATTGAACGCAGTAAACCGGCTTTATAAGAAGAGCATGCAAAGTGCAGACATGAACCTTACTTTTACACTCGCCACCGTAAATCCAGATGGAGAAAAGATGGACCAGCCGGGAGTGGAATACATTTCATGGCCGGGCAGCTATCCGATAGATTGCGATGTCTTTATGAATGATGATATAAACAAAACTACGGGAAAAGGGTATGTAAGATATGTATGGGACCCCAACAGATATATCAATATAATGGTCTACAACTTTGCCAATGAGCCCGGCAGCAATACAACGACATTAGGAATATCCCATCTGCCGTTTACCGCAAAAGGGGCGAACAGTCTGGCAGGCCTCAGTGAAATCAATGTATCCCGATTAGAACTGAAGGACTTGCCCTTTCCCTATTGTGTGTCCATCAACAGTCTGTTCATCAACGAAGAAAGTAAGGGAACCATATACAAACCAGCAGACATTACCGTTACGTTGGCTCATGAATTAGGGCATTATTTAGGATTACACCATGTATTCTCCGAAACAGAAAGAGGAAACAGTTGTGAAGATACCGACTATTGCACAGATACTCCCACCTACAATAAGGAAGAATATGATATGAATTACGCATATATCGCGGTGAATGAACCGGAAAACTTCACATTTGCCAATTTGGTGAACCGTGAGAACTGCCTGACAGGCGAAACCTTTGTCTCACACAACATCATGGATTACGCAATCAGCTATTCCGACCAATTTACTCCCGAGCAGCGGGCACGCATCCGGCATGTCTTGTTATACAGTCCTCTGATAGGGATATTCAGTAAATGTCCCTAAAAAATAAGATGGCATATGAAGATGATAGGACATGACCACTTCATATGCCATTCTTATTGCCATTTTTCGGTGCTTTCTCACATAATTCTATCC
>NZ_JACOOD010000039.1:0-42737 GCF_014287405.1 Bacteroides sp. NSJ-48
TTTGGCCGTCAAACCTTGTTTTCGGGGGAATACCTAAAGATACAAAAAAGCCAACTAATTCGCAATAATTTGTGTATGAATTAGTTGGCTAATTTTGTAATATTTAATGAATGTCCCTAATTAATTAATAAATAAAGAGAAATAATACAATCGAAAACAGGGGGATAATAAGGGAAAAAAACAAAAGAGAGAAAGGGGTTATCACACTGTTATCTTTTTGCAAAATTATAAATAATTTATAAAAACAACATAGAATATATATTTTTTTTCAGAACTTTCTTTATATTTGTTGCAAATTTATCCAAAGAAAGTTTTAAACAGAGGGCTTTTTGTAAATAAAAAATTAACATTATTACAGCATCATTAAAAACAGAAAAGCTACAAGGAACCCCGATGTTATCCTTTAATTGGACTAATATTACAGAAAAACGAAAGCAAACAAAACTGTAAAAAAAATAAAAGGACGGCAATATACACCTGGAAAATGTCTCTTTCCGCTCCAAACTAAAAAACAGAAACATTAAGTATTAATCAAACCATTAAAAGAACAAAAATGAGAAAAGCAATTCTCTTGTTTGTGCTTTTAACACAGTTCGGAATCCCGTACCTGCTGGCACAGGGAGGATTCCGGATAACAGGACAAATCTTATCGGCGGAAGACAACCTCCCGGTAATCGGAGTATCTGTAGTTGAAAAAGGCACAGCAAACGGTGTAATTACCGATATTGACGGTAATTACAGTATCACGGTAAGCAAGTCTCCCGCCACCTTGCAGTATTCGTACGTAGGTATGAAAACAGTGGAAAAACTGTTTACGGCGGCAACCCGTTACAATGTAATTATGGAACCGAATACCGAAATGGTAGACGAAGTGGTAGTGGTAGCCTACGGCGTACGCAAGAAAGGAACCATAGCAGGTTCCGTATCTACCGTAAAAGCGGAAAAGATGGAAAATGTACCGGCAGCCGGGTTCGACCAGGCTTTGCAGGGACAGACTCCGGGCCTGTCGGTCATCTCCAACTCGGGAGAACCCAGCAAGGCAGCCGTATTCCAAATCCGTGGTACAAACTCCATCAATTCGGGCACATCACCGCTGTTTATCCTGGACGGCGTGCCCATTGCCAGCTCGGACTTCAACGCCATCAGCCCGGGCGACATCGAATCGATTTCCGTACTGAAAGATGCTTCCTCAACCTCCATCTACGGCGCACGCGCCGCCAACGGCGTAGTGGTAATCACCACCAAACGCGGCCTCTCCATAGACAAAGCCAAGGTTACGCTACGCGCGCAATACGGCTTCTCCCAACTGGCATCCGACGGCAAATGGACCATGATGAACACCCCCGAACGCATACAGTTCGAGAAAGAAATAGGCCTGGACACCGGGCAGGACTACGAACTGCTCTCACGCACCAACGTCAACTGGCTGAAAGAGATTTTCAACGACCGCGCACCGTTGCAGAACTACGAACTCTCCGTGAACCGCGCCACCGAACGACTGAACTACTACGTTTCGGGCGGATTCTACGACCAGGACGGTATTGCCCAGAACTCTTCCTTCCGCCGTTACAACATGCGTGCCAATGCCGAAGTGAAAGCCAGCAACTGGCTGAAGATAGGCACAAGCACGATGTCTGCCTACGAGGAAGTGCAACAGGCGGAAGAGGGAGACATGGCGATTTATACGCCGATAGCCGGCTCGCGCTTCATGCTCCCCTACTGGAGCCCGTACAACAAAGACGGTTCGCTGGCATCCGAGAACAACGGCACATGGACGGGTACGGGACAGAACCCCATCGAATGGATGGCAAACAACCCGGTAAGCTACAAGAAATACAAAGTACTCTCCACCGTATTCGCAGACATCACCCCGATACAGAACCTGACCGTACGCATACAGTTCGGCGCGGACTACTCGCACTCCACCACTTTCATGCAGTCGTTCCCAAGCTACGTCATCAACAACGAACAGGGTACCGCCGGACGCAACTCGGCGGATGTGCTGAAGCTGAGCGAGACGGCCACCGCCAACTATCGCTGGGCACTGAACGACGACCACTCTTTCAACTTCATGCTGGGGCAAGAGGCCATGGACTACCAGTCCAGCGGTTTCCAAGTGGTAACGAAAGGACAGTCCAACGACTTCCTTACGAACATCAGCTCCGGTACGCGCGCCTCTTCCTGGGACGACACCACCAGTGCATACTCCTACCTCTCGTTCTTCCTTCGCGGCGAATATAACTACAAGGACCTGTATTACGGCGAAATGGCCGTACGTACCGACGCCTCCTCGCGTTTCGGCAAAGACCACCGCTGGGGTATGTTCTGGTCGCTCGGCCTTATGTGGAACATCAAGAACGAACCGTTCCTGAAAGACATCGAATGGCTGACGGGAGCACAAATCGCACTCAGCACCGGTACATCGGGCAACTCGGAAATACCCTACTACGACCACCTGGCACTCGTTTCCGGCGGTCCGAAGTATAACGACGAAGCCGGTATCTACCCCAAACAGAGTGGCAACGAAGAGCTGAGCTGGGAACAGACCTGGTCCAACAACATCGGGCTGCGCCTGGGCTTCTTCAACCGCGTCAACCTCGACATCGACTTCTATCACAAGAAAACCACCGACATGCTGATGTCCGTACCCGAAAGCTATGCCATCACCGGCGAGGGCTACCGCTGGGACAATATCGGAGCGATGGTGAACCGGGGCGTGGAAGTGTCGGTCAACAGCGACATCATACGCACCAAAGATTTCACCTGGAACCTCAACGCCAACGTGTCCTACAACAAGAACAAGCTGGTGGAACTGTACAACGGCGTGCAGGAGTACGTAAACTCCACCACCGGACTGAAATTCGTCGTGGGACATCCCGTACACGAATATTTCCTGAACCGCTACGCCGGCGTGAACCCCGCCAACGGCGATGCCCTGTGGTATACCAAGGACGGCGAACTGACCACCGAATTTAACGAAGGCGACAAGGTGATGACCGGAAAGACGTTCGACGCCCCGTGGGCGGGCGGCTTCGGCACGACTTTCGCATGGAAGGGGCTTTCGCTGTCGGCACAGTTCAGTTGGATGGCCGACCGCTGGGTGATGAACAACGACCGCTTCTTTGAAGAGAGCAACGGACTGTACAGCACCTATAACCAGTCGCGCCGCCTGCTGTACGACCGCTGGAAGAAACCGGGCGACATCACCGACATCCCCCGCTACGGCGTGACGGCGCAACTGGACGACCGCTTCCTGGAGAACTCCTCGTTCCTGCGCCTCAAGAACCTGACACTGGCATACGCACTGCCGCAACCGCTGCTGAAGAAGACCAATTTCTTCACCTCGGCACGCGTGTACCTGCAAGGACAGAACCTGCTGACCTTTACAGGATTCACCGGACTCGACCCCGAAATGTCGAGCAACATCTACCGGGCACAGTACCCGGCTTCGCGCCAGTTTACGCTGGGCATCGAAGTTTCATTCTAAACCTATCAAGCAAAAGAAAAATGATTAAGAAATTCAAACTATACATCATACTGATTGCCATGGCAGTGTCGTCCGCTTCCTGTCTGGACAAGATGCCGGAGGACGGGATTCCTTTCGACAAGTCACTGCAAACGGTATCCGACATAAACCTCGCGGTTATCGGTATCTATGATGCTTTCAGGAGCAATTACCTCTACTCGGGCAACCTGACACTGCTGCCCGACATACAGACCGACCTGGTGTACGGAGTGAACGGCAACACCAACATCTACGGCGACATCTGGCGCTGGAAAGAAATCAAACCCACCAATACCGACATCGAAGCCGTGTACGGTGCGTTGTACGAAGTGATAAACCGCTGCAACTTCATGCTCGACCGTGCGGACGCCGTACGGAAAAAGACCACCGACGACAAAGACCTCGACAAGCTGGACCAATGTTGCGGAGAAGCTTACTTTGCCCGCGCACTTGCCTACTCGGAACTGGTGAAACTTTTCTGCAAGGCATACGAAAGCGACGAGGACGCCGCCGGCCAGTTGGGAGTTATCCTGAGCCAACACTATCTGGGCGACGAAACCATGAGGCGCGCTTCGCTGAAAGACTCCTACCAATTTATCCTCGACGACCTCGACCGTGCGGCAGAGCTGCTGGAACTTGAGGAAGACTTCAATACCGATACGCAGGGAACACTGTACGACAGCATCTACTTCAACGAATATACGGTGCATGCCCTCCGCGCCCGCGTACTTCTCTATATGAAGCGGTGGGACGAGGCCATCAAGTATGCCACCAAAGTCATAGACAGCGGTTACTACTACCTGTCGAGCTGCACACAGGCAGCCACTTCGAGCGCAAGCTACTACAAATACATGTGGACCAACGACTTCTCCACCGAAGCCATCTGGAAAGTGGGCTTTACCATCAATTCCTACGGCGGCGCGCTGGGACAGGTATTCGCCAACTACGACTACAGCAGCGTACGTCCCGACTATGTACCGGCAGAATGGGTCATCAACCTGTACGACCTGAACGACCTGCGTGTCTCCACTTACTTCCAGAGCTTCACCACCGGATACAGCCACGGACTTACCTGGCCGCTGCTGATTAAATATTTCGGCAACGAATCGTTCGTCAATTACAACATCCTCCACGTCAGCATGCCGAAAGTACTCCGCCTGTCGGAACAGTACCTTATCCGTGCAGAGGCGTATGTACAGCAGGAACATCCCGACTACGGCAAGGCGGGAAGCGACATATCCGTGCTCCGTACGGCACGCTATGCCTCGTACGGAGGTTCCACCGCCATGAACAAGGAAAATGCAATGGATGTCATCGAACAGGAACGCGTAAAGGAACTCTATATGGAAGGCTTCCGCCTGCACGACCTGAAACGCTGGCACAAAGGATTTGAACGCAAGTCCCAGGACCAGTCGCTGTCCAACGGCAGCAGCCTGAAAGTGGAAAAAGACGACCCGCTGTTCGTATGGCCCATACCCCAGCACGAACTGGACGCGCCCGGCTCGGAAATAGAACCTAATGAAAGTAACAAATAAGCCCAAAGATTTATGATAATGAAGAAACTATTAACCGGATGTATGGTAGCCCTCGCCATCTTGGTGGCTCTGACAGGACTTGCCGGATGCGACCAGGACAAGGTGCTGTACAACGGACGCAACTACCTGATGTTCTCCGACACGCTTTACCACTATGCCGTACAGGAGAGCAACGAGAAGTTCGAAGTCCCCGTATCCGCCACCCGGCGGGCCGACTATGACCGCACGTTCGCCGTAGAAGTGGTGGACAAGGAAAGCAATGCCGTGGAAGGAAAACACTACAGACTTCTTTCCAACACCGTAACCATCAAAGCGGGTGAAGTGGCCGCCAATGTCGAAATAGAAGGTGTATATGAGAATATCGGAATCAACGATTCGCTCGGATTCGCCCTGCGGCTGATTATCCCCGATGTGGAGCAATGGCACAAATACGGCACGGAAACCAAAGTGGTGATGCAGAAGGCATGCCCGTTCGACATCCATACCTTTACCGGATACTGCAAGGTTACCTCGACATTTTTCAACACCTATATGGAGAATACGACCCTGCGCCTGATTACTTCCGAAATCGTGGAAGGAGAAGAGAACACGATTGTGCTGCACGGACTGTACTTCGACGGATACGACACCAAGCTGAAATTCAACAACGAGGATATACTTGACCCAAGCATCGAAATGGAAGAGCATGTCTGCGGCAACACCGCCGAACTGTTCAATACCATACACGGCAACGGCAAGCTGGTCATGACACAACCCTCAAACGCCCCCGCCTACTTCAACACCTGCGAGAAGTTTATCTTCCACTACGTCAGCATCCGTGTAG
This sequence comes from Bacteroides sp. NSJ-48, assembly GCF_014287405.1. Lineage (NCBI taxonomy): Bacteria > Pseudomonadati > Bacteroidota > Bacteroidia > Bacteroidales > Bacteroidaceae > Bacteroides > Bacteroides sp. NSJ-48. The sequence continues at coordinate 5,864 of NZ_JACOOD010000039.1, forward strand.
ATAACAAGGACGGTTCGCTTGTGGGCGTGGTGGATACCCCCGCCAACATCATCGAGTGGATTAGCGAAGCGGAAGCCGAGAAACTGAAAGAACAAGGATATTAACCCCATAACCATCATACAATTATGAAAATAGCAGAACTGAAAAGTATGAGCCGTATCATGGCATTGGCCATGATGATTATCGCAACATTCACCGCATGCTCGGATGACGACGGCGAAGGAAACAAGCCCATTGTATTCCCCGGACTGAAAAACATAAACTGTGCCGCCGGTGAAACAGCCGAAATATCTTTTGAGACAACCGCCGACTGGGAGCTGTCCAGCAGTGCCGGATGGTGCAAGTTCCAGAACGGCGAATTCCTGGAAAGCCTCATCTATGGAAAGGCAGGAAAGCAGACCGTGACCATCGCAACATCAGCCGACGGACAGAGCCACAACGAAGACGCCGTGGCTGAAATCACCCTGAAGATTGGCAACGAATCGCAAATCATCTATAAGGTGACACGTGCCAGAAAAGAGTATGCCGACCTCATCGTCAGCGACGAAGCCGGTAATGTATACGACAAGACCCATCCGCTGACAATCAAGGGCAACACAGCCTCCTCGCCCGTTTATACCGTTATCAAGGCAGAGGCGGAAAGCGGTGTAAAGATAGGCTTCACCAATCCGGAATGGCTGAGCTATACCATCGATGAAAAGGCGGGAACCTACCAGTTCACCTTCAATACCGAGAACACAAGCGGACTGAACCCCAAGTATCCGATTGCCGCAGGTACTTATACCCTGACTTTCGTTACAGAAGATGCCGCCACAGCCCAAACGGACAAGGTGCGCAAGGTGGAGATACCCGTCGTGTACGAAGGATTGCAACGGGATGCCATCGCCATCAGCCCCACCTATCTCAATGCAGTAGCAAGCGTATCCGGCGAGGAATTATCAGACGACAACGGAATCGTAGAGAATATGCAATCGACCATTACAGCGTACAATGATGAATTCCAACCTGTAATATTCGCTGCTACGAAAAGTATCAATGACGACGGAGAGGTAGAGTTTGCCTATGATTTCAGCAGTACGGTAAGCTGGCTGCATGCCGTTACAGGAACAGGCAACAATAAGGACAAGGTTACGGTTACTGTCGACCCCAACAGTAATACCGAAGAAAGAACTGCCACCGTCATGGTATTCCCCAAAGCCGTTTATGATGAAATAAAAAGCAACTGGGCAGGCCACCTCATCGACGAAAACTCGGGAGACATCAAGGTAAGCTATGCAAACAACATCATGACCAGTATTACACAGGAAGCCTGGCAGGAACAGGGTGAAAGAATCAGATTCCAGGCATTGTTTATGTATGCGTACGATTACGACCAGACCGGCTTCAGAAACATAAAGGATTTCTTTGAAGGTGCTTTCGTCAAATTCGAAGACTTAAAGAATTCGACCGATGTCAGTTCATATAATGTAACCGACAACAATGTATGGAAAGCCTCAGTTCCCAAAAGCCTGCTCAAAAAGTTCGATGAAATGGGAGAACCGGGATACGGTCCGGGCAAACTGATATTCGAAGCCGTTGATGCCGCTACCGACCAGGAAATAACGGAGAAAGCCTCTTATGAGAATATTTCGTCCGAGAAAATGGCAGGACAGGCCTGGTCTCAGGATGCGCTCAAATTAGTACGTATCAACGGAATAGGCATCTCCTTTGACAATACCAGCTACGAAACGTACGGCAACGACTACCAACTGGTGGTTAAGGACGAAGAAGGTACAACCCTTGCGCTCTGTATCGTAGAAGTGTACGACGATACGCAAGAGTAAACAAACTTCTAACGGAATACGTACAGGCAATCACTGTAACTCAAACTACAGAAAAGAAAAAATAAATGAATTCACAGAAAATTATAAAAGGAAAACTGTTTCTTGCAGTACTTGTCACCATGCTATGCGGCATGGTGGCAGGCGGATGCTCCGACGACAAGGATGAACTGGAAGGCAAGCAATACGGCTACGTACAGTTCAAGCTCTACAAGTCATCGTCCTATACACAAGAAGAGAAAACCCGGACGGATGCGGTGTCTACCCGCGCCTCCGGGCTGGACAAGCTGATTGATGCCCAAAAGGTGGAAATCGAAATGCAGCACAACGGCATGAGCATCACCCAGACGCTCGTTCTGAACGCCTATAACGAAAACAATGCCGAATACGGCATGCGAAGTGAAAAGCTGAAACTGCTGACAGGAAGTTACAAAATCATAGGCTATAAGCTGTTCGACAAGCTGGATGAAGTCATTACCGGCATATCAACCGGCGAGAACGAGACCTTCGAAGTCGTTTCACGCGGGCTGACCACCAAAGACCTCGTTACAGACTCGCAGACACGCGGAACGGTAACTTTCAAGCTGGTAAAGGACGGACTTGCCACACGTGCCGCCGGAGACCCGGACATCGATTACCTGTTCAGCGACATAAAGATTATCGATGTAACGGTGACCAATACATTTACACGCGTACCCGTCACCATCAAAAATCTGAAGGTTTCTTATAAGGAAGAATACGAGGAACACCCGAATCCGGACTACACCGATGACAGCAACCAACACAAGGACAAATATAAAGATATAGGAACCGCCAAATGCGATTCTGTCGTATGGCTGCCTGCCGGAACTTACCAGGTGACCTCTTATACTATCTATAAAAAGAGCGGCATTGCAGTTACCACCCTCGATTCCAGAAGCCAGCTTGCAGGAGAGATGTTCAGCATCGAGGACAACAAGCAGACGGACGATGCTATCGTTCCCATCCAGTTGTCGCCGACAGCAGCTTACATCAAAGATTACATTGCACTGAAAGCCATCTGGGAAGCGCTCGACGGAAAAAACTGGAGTTATAACGGCGAAACAAATCCCGCCGGGACAACCTGGAATTTCAACAAAGAAATAGATATGTGGGGCAACCAGCCGGGTGTGTCGCTGGATAACAAAGGACGCGTCATCAGCCTCTCGCTCGAAGGGTTCGGAGCCAAAGGCAGAGTACCGGACGCCATCGGCCAGTTGACGGAACTAAGGGTACTGTCTCTCGGTTCGCACAACGAAAAGCTGGGCGGCAGACTGTTCGGTACCGGTGGAATAACTCCGGATATGAGCGACGCGCAAAAACAGAAGATGCGTATGCACTACAAGGAACTGTTTCTTGACTATGACCCCAGAGAGAACCTGTCGGAACTCCTGCAGGACGGTATCAACCGCGACCCGCAACTGCCCGATATAAAGAAGAGCAGCCGCATTGATATGAAAGATGTACAGATAGGGCAAACGACCAATAAAATTACTTTCATTTCAAAAGCCGTCATGCGGTTGAAGAACCTGCAACAGTTCTACATAGCCAATTCGCCTATCAAGGCAGAGGATATTTGCAAGGAGTGGGAAAATGCCAATTCCGAATATGCCCGGTCGTACGAAGCAGAAAGCGGTTCATGGCTCTGGAGAAATCTTACGGAACTGACGGACATGGAGCTTTACAACTGTCCGAACCTCACGAGGCTGCCCGACTTCCTGTTCGAGCTGCCCGAAATTCAGTTGCTGAACATTGCCAATAACAAAGGTATCGACGGGCTGAACGGAGCAAAAGACGGAACGGGTAACCAACTGACCGCCGACTGGGAAAAATTAGCAAATGCTCCCGTAGGCGCCAAGCTCCAGATTCTCTACCTCAGCAACAACAACCTGACGAAATTCCCACCGCACGCATCGCTGAACAAGATGAGGAAGCTGGGACTGCTCGACTGTATCAATAACAACCTGACAGGGAAACTGGAAGCCTTCGGCAAGGAGGTAGAACTCACCACCCTGACTTTGAACAACAACCGGATTACCGAAATCCCGGAAAACTTCTGCGGGTTCACCGACCAGGTGGAGGATTTGAGTTTTGCACACAACCTGATAGAATACATCCCCAATATTTTCGATGCGGAATCTATCTACACAATGGGTTCTGTGGACTTCTCATACAACCGGATAGGAAAGAATGACGGGAAAAACATCAATTGTGATTTGGATGACTTCAAGGGGATTAATGCCGCTACGATAAGTCTATCGAACAACCTGATAAAGAACTTCCCTACGGAATTGTTTGCCAAAGGGTCGCCTATCTCTACCATCGACCTGAGCAACAACCTGATGACAGAGATACCGGAGAACTCTCTGAAATCTTCTGAAGGCAACTATAAGAACACGCATCTGCTGACCGTTATCGACCTGCGCTTCAACAAGCTGACAAAGCTCTCGGACGATTTCAGGGCAACCACGTTGCCTTACTTGAAAAATATGGATATCAGCTACAACTGCTTCTCGAAATTTCCGACAGCCCCGCTGAACAGCAGCCAGTTGCAAGCCATCGGCATCCGTCACCAGCGCGATGCCAACGGCAACCGCATCCTGCGCGAATGGCCGACCGGAATTACGACCTGTCCGAGCCTGATTCAGTTACAGATAGGTGCAAACGACATCCGTAAAGTCAATGAGACATTAACCTCGCAACTGTATATCCTGGATATCAAAGACAATCCGAACATCAGCATCGATGTAACAAGCGTATGCTCGCAAATCAGGGCAGGCAGGTATAAACTGATATATGACAAGACTCAGGATATACGCGGCTGTGATGCATTAGACATTAAACGATAAACCCAATAAAGATTCTATCAATGAAATATGTATATAAAATAATACCGGGAGTGATTCTTTTCATGGGACTGGCAGGTGCATGTAAAGACGATGATAGCACAAGTATCCCCGGTGGCATTGCAGTGGATAAGGAAGAAATAACAATCGGTCCGGAAGGTGGAACCGAGCAGATTGCCGTTACCTCTTACAGCAACTGGGTTGCCGGAGCATCCAAACCATGGATTTTCGTATCACCGGCCAACGGTTCCAGTTCGGCGGAGTGCCAGCTTGCCATCGACTCTACCTTGGAGAACACGGCACGCACCTCACAAATCCGTTTCGCCTTGGAAGGACAGGAAGCCAAGCTGATTACCGTTACCCAATTCGGCTTCGGCAAGCAAATCATAGTCAAAGAACCGGATGTGAAAATAGAAAGTTCGGCAGCCTACGACAAGCGCCTTTTCGAGGCAGTCATATCGAGCAATGTCAACTTCCTGATAGACAAGGAGAACATTGAGTACTCCTTTGCCGAAGCGGAAACAATGACCGATGAGGACAAAGTGGAATTCGAGGCAGACAAGACCGGCTGGATTACACCCCCCAAAGACACGGAACTGAAACTGAACCTCGACCGGAAAGCACGTCCGCGTACCGTCAAAGCCAAATTCCGCTGGGAAATGAATACGACTCCCTACACCCGGATAGCCAAAATACGTTTTGTTCCGCAAAACCCGGGAGAAGACCAGCTGGTGGACGACAACGGCAACCCTATCGAAGCGTTCATCCTGACAGTAACCCAAAAGGCAGCGCCCAAAATCGAGGATAACCGTTCGGGCGACTCGTTGGCCATTATCACCATTAACGAGAAAATTCAGAGTATGATATCGTTCGATACGAGCGAGAACATGCAGAACTGGGATTATGTAACCTTATGGGAAGCTACCGACAAGGATATACCCGAAGGAGCGGTGGGACGTGTACGTTCCGTTAAATTCTCCCTGTTCAACCTGCAGGAAGGCGAAATATTGCCTAAAGAAGTACGTTATCTCAAGTACCTGGAATCCTTCGAAATCCAAAGTAATTCCAACAACCAGACACGTATCGTTTCGCTGGGCGAGGAAATCTGTGAACTGAAATACCTGAAATCGCTGACTGTATTTGCCTATGGTATGGAGAAACTGCCCGACAACTTCATTAAGTTGGGAGGCAAGGTAGACAAAAGTTATCGGGGACTGGAGAAGCTGGACCTGTCGGGCAATAATTTCCCGTCGCTGGCTGCCATTACCGAAGTAGTAAACGAAGAAAACTTCCCGGAACTTTATGCCTTCAACCTGACCGGATGCCGCCGGAGCGACTCTTATTCCGACCTGAGCCAAGGTTCTTCTTATAACGGAAGACCCCTCGGACTGCATATCGACATCACTTCAGGAGCAGAGAAAGAAGCATTCCTGAAATTGCTTACCTGGGACAAATTGAGAAGCCTGCGGCTCTCCTACAATTTTATAGAAGGACAGCTTCCTACGGACGATGAGGTGGATACCGCACTCCAAAAAGCCGGTAAACCGACCCGCTATCAGGACGATGACTTTTCTAATAATAAGGACGACTATAAGGACAAACTGGTAGGCGACACCTGTATCTGGCTGAAAACCGGTGACAATACCGTTGTATTTACCGAAACCGGTGGCAACGCCCTGTCGGTAACCGGAAAGGACGTTCCGCGCGTACTGCCGAAAGCACGTTCCTTCTCCATCAACCTGAACTTCCTGACCGGTCCGTTGCCCAAATGGATTCTATTCCACCCATACTTTGCAGAATGGGGGCCGGAAATACTGCTTTTCAACCAGCAGGAGAACGGTAAGAACTCTGCAGGAGCCAAAGTGGGATTCAACAATATCGATGCTATAAAATTCAACTTCGAATATTACTACGGCAAAGAAAAATCTGTTGACGCCAAAGTAAACGGAGTAGCCTACCCGTGGTACTACCAGCGTTATGTGTCAACATCCAACTAAGCTCCGGACAGGTACTTATTAACCAGATAATTAAAAAAAGACAATGAAGAAAAAATTCTTATACAACGCACTCATCATCCTGGCGCTGACTGCTTGTACGGAGCAGGATATTATCGAACAGCCGTCCACCCCGAACGGGGGGACGGAAGTCCGGCTTCCCGCCGATGTCAACTCGGGTGAACTGTTAATCAAGTTCAAACCCGAAATGACCGATATCCTCGACCGGACAATGACCCGTGCAACAGGAAGCGGCGGAGCGATGACCCGCTCAGGCATCCCCTCGACCGATGAAGTGCTGGAGATTTTAGGCGGATACCATTTCGAACGTATTTTCCCGATAGACAGCAAGAACGAAGAACGTACCCGCATAGCCGGCCTGCATCTGTGGTATCAGGTAAAATTCGATGAAGATACCGACTTGCAGGAAGCGGCAAAACGCCTTTCCGCACTGGGAGAAATCTCAAAAGTTCAGGGAAACCAGCGTATCAAGCGTGCCTATGATGTTAAAAACCGCCGCAGCTATATCAGCCAGTCCGCCCTGCAACAGCGGGCTGCCACCCGTAGCGGAGTACCGGCTGGAAGATTTTCGGACCCCGGACTTCCCTACCAATGGCATTACATCAACTCCGGTCAAAACGCTTTCGACAAGCAGAACAACGCAGGCGAAATCATCGCCGGGTCGTCTGCCGGATGCGATACCGGTTGCTATGAGGCATGGCAGAAATGCACAGGCGATCCGTCCGTTATCGTTGCCGTACTGGACGACGGCGTGATGTACACGCATCCCGACCTGGCAGACAATATATGGGTGAACGAGGGCGAAGAGCTCCGTGCCGGGACAGATGCCGACGGCAACGGATATAAGGACGATAAATACGGCTATAACTTCGTAACCAATACAGCGAACATTTCGTGGACAGACGTGGAGGATATAGGCCATGGAACACATGTATCCGGTACGATTGCCGCCATGAACAACGGAGAAGGAGTCTGCGGCATAGCCGGAGGAGACGGAACGAAGAACTCGGGTGTAAAGATTATGATTTGCCAGGTCTTTTCCGGCAACAACAGTGTAAGCCTGAACGGAGAAGCCAAAGCCATTAAGTATGCTGCCGACAACGGAGCTGTTATCCTGCAATGCAGCTGGGGTTACAACTCTGCCGAAGCGAATGAGGTGGAAGGATACACTCCCGGACCCGCCACAGAAAAAGAATGGGCCGATACTTATCCGCTGGAAAAAGAAATTCTGGACTACTTCATCAACAATGCAGGCTCTCCGAACGGAGTAATAGACGGCGGCATCGCCGTGTTTGCATCGGGCAACGAATATGCGGGAGCCTCCGGTTTTCCGGGAGCTTACTCCAAATGCGTCACGGTAAGTGCGGTTGCCGCAGACTTTACGCCTTCTTCTTATACCAACTTCGGTACGGAAGTAGATGTATGTGCCCCGGGAGGCGATACGGAGTATTATAATGCCATAGGACAGGAAGATGATGAGTTTTGGGAAAACAATGAGGTTTCCGGCTCCATTCTTTCTACCATGATTCGGAACGGAAGTCCGGCCTATGGTTATATGGACGGTACTTCAATGGCATGCCCGCATGTATCGGGTGTGGCTGCATTGGGTTTGTCGTATGCCGTGAAACAGCGCCGTCATTTCAAGGCAAGTGAATTCGTGGCATTGTTGAAAGAGTCTGTAAAACCGGTTGATAATTGGTACAGCAACGGTAAAAAGAAAACATATTACCGTAACCACAACTCGCCCGCCGCCACTCCTGCCGTCATGGATTTATCGAAATACATCGGCAAAATGGGTACGGGAATGGTAGATGCAGGAATATTGCTGAGCAATATCGAAGGAAGCGGTTCGGATATGAAAGTGCCGAATGTGTACGTTGCCGAAGGAGGCACATCGACCGTAAACCTTGCCTACTACTTTGTAAACGGTGAAAAGCTGACCTATACCTGTACATCGGACGATGCCGCCGTGGCAACGGTTACCGTCAGCAACAACCTGATGGAAGTAACCGGCGTAAAAACCGGCGCCACACACATCACAGTGAAGGTAAGCGATGGAAGCGCACAGACAATCACCGTCACCGTACGCCAAAATGCCGGCGGCAACGGCTGGATGTAATTTAATGTAATTGATTAATGAAACTAATTACTTGGATAGTGTTATTGATATTTGCCCGTGTCCCTTGGCTGCAAAAAGCCGACTCGCTGATAAACCCGCCACTGATGCAGCAGGCGGAATCCATACTGCGTTTCGACAAAAGCACACTGGAGATCGGAACGCTGACCGAGGATGATGCTCCGCAGGCCTGCCGCTTTACGGGCAGGAACATAAGCAAGGAAGCCGTTACCGTCACCAAGGTACGGACCACCTGCGGATGTACGGCAGCGGAACTGCCTGCCGGAGAGATACTGCCGGGAGAAACCGCTACGATTGTACTGACTTTCCATCCGAAGAATCATCCCGGAACGATAGATACGGATGCATTCGTCTATCTGTCCTGCTCGGAAAAGCATCCCGTGGCACGCCTTACCCTGACCGGGAATGTTCTTCCCGGAGCAGATGAATGGGCACGCTACCCGTATGCAATGGGCAGACTGAGACTGAAACAGAACCGGATGGAATTTCAGGAAGTGATGCCCGGAAAGCGACCTTCCGAACGGATTCTATGCGGAAACAGCGGAGACAAGCCGCTGCGCCTGTCGGCACTTGTCATCCCGAAGTTCGCAACTTTCCGGACAGAGCCGGAAGTGATACAACCGGGCAGTGAAGCCGACATCGTGGTAACGGTAGACGCCTCACTGATTCCGGCCGGAAAGGAAAAGACATTCACATTCCCGATTATCATCGAAGGAGTGGATGCCCGGCCTTCGGACCGGACCCTGAATATAAAAGTAAACTATACCAAGTAACGATAAAAAAACAAGAAACCCGATATGAAGAATATTTTCAAACTAACGGCTTTGGCAGTCTTTCTGTGCTGCCTTGTGTCCTGCGATGACGATGAGCCGATAATACCGACCCTGGAAGTGACTCCCGCCAACCTGAACGGTACGTGGGAACTTTCCGAATGGAACGGAACTCCGCTGGCGGAAGGTACATACTGCTATATAACCTTCAACCGCAAGGAACAGACTTTTGAAATGTACCAGAAGTTCGACAGCATGTACGCCCGCTACATCACCGGAAGTTTCAGTATCAAAAACGACCCTTATCTGGGCGCCGTCATCAGCGGAGAGTATGATTTCGGCAACGGTGAATGGAACAACAAATACATCGTAACCGACTTACTGGAAAGCGGTTCGATGATATGGACGGCGAAAGACAACGAGAACGATGTAAACAAATACATACGTTGCGAGAAAGTACCGGAAAACATTATTGCGGAAGCAAAAGTGGACAAGGGCGAGTAAAGCAGATTTTTCAGTTTTTTTTTCATAAATTTTCACTCTAACAATTATTTGTGGGGAGTCTGTGAGGATTCCCCACAAGTGCGTTTGCACTACTCCTTCATATGCTTCTTCAAAACCGGATACAACACTTCCGCATAACGCATAAAACCTAAATCCGTAAAATGAACACCGTCTACGGTAGCCTCTCCATCATGGCCGATAATATCTTCGGAAGAGAGCAGGTAGATGTTCTTCTCTCCCCGCTTCTTCAGAGACTGGAACACAGCCTGCAAAGTCTCGTTCTTATCCTTCACTTCTCTGGCTACGGTCCTGTTAAAACGGGAATGGGTAAATATAGGATCCTCCACAAAAAGTACAGGCGTATCAGGATGCTTGCTACGGATAATGGAATAGAACACACCGGCACGTTCCTTTATCTGCTCCACACCGGAATTCGGAACAAAATCAAGTACAAATACGGATGCATCCACACCCGCCATCACATGGGCAATCTCCAAATCCAATAAAGCATTGCCGCTAAATCCCAGATTGATACATTCCCGATTGAGCCAACGCTCCAGGATATTGGTATGCGCCATACCCGGACGGGAAGCGCAGCCTCCCTGCAGAATACTTGTTCCGTAAAAGACAACCGGCTTCTTACGTACCGGCAGTTCCGTTGCCGGCCCGCTGATTTGAGACAGCGAGTCGATGCCGATGGAAAGAGAAGTCACCCCGTCGTATAAAGAAAGGAATAAAAGATATTCACGCTCTTCGGGCAGCATATCCTTCACGATGGTCGCTTCATTCACCTTTCCTTGCGGACGCCCGCTTCCGGCAAACAGCCACTTCCCGTCTTGCAGGCAATACAAATCAAGCCCCTTAATGCCCGTAGGGGTCATGTGATTCATATTCCTGTTGAGCAGTACCTCCCATTTGGCGGCAATCCGGGTGGAATTGGAACGGAAACGTACGGCAAGCCCGGCACTGTTATGTCCCAACTCCCATAGAGGCTTACGGGAGATATTCCGTAAAGAGTCCGGCAAGCGTTCGTAGCGTGTAAGGGTTGTCTCGGTAGCTTTTCCTAAAAGAGGAAAAGCGGAAGCGTCGTGATAGACGATTTGTGCATTGGCAGAGATAGCCAACAGCAAGCATAAGAGAAAAGATTTTGTTTTCATAGCAGTTAAATAATATATGGAATAAGGGTTTCGGAGACTGATACTCAAGTCTCCTGTTCCTTATTCCATATAAGCTTTATTACAGATGATGTTAAGAATCCGTTTGAATTTTGTTCAAAAAGTATTTTCCAAAAGTGAAAAGTATCATTTCTTTTCAGCCTGCGCCCATTCTTTAGCCCCTTGCTCTTTCAGCTTGGCAGTAAACGCCTTTGCCTTTTCCATAGCGGCGGCTTCTTCTTCGGGAGCGGCATAAGCATGCTTATACCCTTTCACCACGTTCCACTCGCCACGGGTAAAGTCGGGGAATGCCACCGGAGCGCAATTATTGTCCATGGAAAGTTCTCCCAACTCCGCCAGGCAGCACCACTCCACCAAATCGTATACATCCATATCCAAAGGCAAACCGTTCTGCAGGCAATAAACCAGACGGCTATCCATGATAAAGTCCATACCGCCGTGACCGCCCACTTCTTTTGCCATCTCACCGTATTTCTTCAAAATAGGATGCTGGTATTTGGCTACAAGCGCTTCCATTTCCGCTTCCGGCAAGAAACCGTGCGAGTTCAAGTCATCGACCTTAGGCTGTACACCCGAAGCTGTCAGTTGGTCGGCATCGAGCGCATACCCCTCTACGGGATACTTATTGGCAAATCCTTTCGAACCGGTCAACTGATACAGACGGTTATAGGGCTGGGGAGTCATCACGTTATGCTGTATCTCAATCACCTTACCGTTGGCAGTACGAATCAGCGTGGTGGTATGGTCGCCATTGCGGAAGCCATTGCAGGCAGAGTCCGTCCTTGCCTCGACCAAAGCCTTTCCCACAACCGATTTGGTATCCATGGCAACCAGGGTCTGCATACGGTCGCCGCGGTGAATGTCGAGCGCCTGTGCCACAGGGCCAAGGCCGTGAGTGGCATACACATCGCCGCGATGCTTCATGTTGTAATCCAGACGCCAGCCCAGCTTGTCGCCCTCGCCGTTCTTCCAATAATGATTCCAGAACGGGCTCAGGTTATGGATATACGCGCCCTGTGCACGGATTACCTCACCGAATACGCCCTGCTGCGCCATATTCAGCGTATTCATCTCGAACCAGTCGTAGCAGCAGTTCTCCAGAATCATACAGTGCTTGCGGGTCTTTTCACTCATGTCGACCAAGGCCCAGCACTCTTTCAGATTCATGGCGGAGGGCACTTCGATGGCTACATTCTTGCCGTTCTCCATAGCGCACATCGCCACGGGGAAGTGATGCAGCCAGTCGGTGGCGATATAAACCAAATCTATATCATCGCGCTTGCAGAGTTCCTCATACCCCTTTTCGCCGGAATATACGGCTGCTTTGGGCAAGGATGCCTGCTTCAGATATTTCTGGCATGCCTCGGCACGTCCTTGTTCGTAATCGCAAAGCGCCACGATCTGCGTACCGGGAATATGGGTAAACCGCTCCACAGCTCCGGGGCCACGCATTCCCAAACCTACGAAACCCACGCGCACCACCTCCATTTTAGGCAGTGCCAGACCTATCACGCTTTTCCGGTCTGCCGGACGTTGGGGAGTTTCAACGACAATCGTTCCATTCTCCCACTGCCACTGAGTTCCTTTGTCGTTTGTCTGCACAGTGGATGTCGGTGAAGAACAGGCGCATAATGCAACACATGCGCCCAATAATAATACTTTCAAGCTCTTCATGCTTCTCAAATTTAAAGTTAATCGATACGGATACCTCTTTTCGCTGTTCCGGTTTATTTATGTGTCTCCACAATCTTGGTAGGCGCCATTTCCATATTCCGGCGGTCAACCTGGCGGACTACGGCAGCAGCCAGTTGCAGGAACGCGCGTCCGGTCACGGCATTCTCGTCCAAAGCGACGGGAGTACCCTTGTCACCGCTCTCACAGATGCTTTGCACAATGGGAATCTGCCCCAGCAGAGGAACGTTCATCTGCTCCGCAAGCTGCTTGGCGCCTTCCTTACCGAAGATGTAGTACTTGTTCTCCGGCAGTTCGGCAGGCGTAAACCACGCCATGTTCTCTACCAGACCAAGGATAGGCACGTTCACCTTATCATTCGTAAACATGTTGATACCTTTGCGGGCATCGGCCAGAGCCACCGCCTGCGGCGTGCTGACAACAATAGCTCCCGTCATGGCAAGCGTCTGCACTACGGTGAGGTGAATGTCGCTGGTTCCGGGCGGAAGGTCTATCAGGAAATAATCCAGTTCGCCCCAGTCGGCATCGGCAATCAACTGTTTCAGGGCATTGCTTGCCATACCGCCGCGCCACAGGGTAGCCTGGTCGGGGTCTACGAAGAAACCGATAGACAGCAGCTTGATACCATACTTTTCGATAGGGATAATCAAATCACGGCCGCCGATGTTCTCTGCATACGGACGTGCATCTTCCACCTGAAACATCTTGGGCATGGACGGACCGAAGATGTCGGCATCCAGCAAACCTACCTTATACCCCAGTTTGGCAAGGGACACAGCCAGATTTGCCGATACGGTGGACTTGCCTACACCGCCCTTACCGGAAGACACGCCGATGATGTTCTTCACCTGCGGCAACAGTTTGCCCACTTCCGGGCGTGCCGCCTGACGACTTTCCGTGGCAATCGTCACTTCCACTTCCGGTGAAACGTAAGTATGTATCGCTGTCTCGGCAGCTTTCACCATGGACTTCATAAAGGGGTCGGTCGGCTTCTCGAAGATAAGCGAGAAACTGACCTTCATCCCGTCGATACGCAGATTGTCGGCAACCATTTCGGCCTCAACGAGGTTCTTCTTGTTGCCGGGATAACGCACCGTTGCCAGTGCATCGAGGATTAATTTAGGATAAAGAGTCATGTTATTTACTATTTTACGATTTACTATTCACTGTTTGACAACCATTGTTTATTTGCCGGTCTGGAGACTACTGCGCTTACTGCGGTTGTAGCTGCGGTACTCGTCCAATTCTATCTCTACATCGGGTTCTTGCAACTCTCCGCACTGAGGAAGCCGGAACTTGACGTATTTTATGGTCAGGCCGCGGTCCAGCCACTGCTGTTCGTAATAGGTGCGGATGCCGAGAATATCATCCACCAGTCCGGAGTGGTAGAGGTCGTCGGTGATGAACTCTACGGGAAGCCCGTTCTTCTCTATCATGTATTTGGTGTAGGTGAACATGAAGTTGCTGTCGGTCTTTACATGGATAGTGCCGCCGTCTTTCAGGAACTTGCGGTAGCGTTCCATGAAGTAGGTGGACGTAAGGCGTTTGGTGGCTTTCTTCATCTGCGGGTCGGAGAACGTGAGCCATATCTCGCTCACTTCGCCCGGAGCAAAGAAGCGGTCTATGATTTCGATGTTGGTACGCAGGAAGGCGACATTCTTCATGCCCGACTGCAAGGACTCGGTAGCTCCCGTCCACATGCGTGCCCCTTTGATATCTACGCCGATGAAATTCTTGTCGGGAAACATGCGTCCCAGTCCCACCGTGTACTCTCCACGGCCGCAGCCCAGCTCCAGCACAATCGGATTATCGTTCTTGAAAAACTGTTGATGCCAGTTGCCCTTCATCTCAAACGGCACGTTGTCTACCGCCGAGTACGGATATTCAAACACGTGCGGATAACTTGCCATATCGGCAAACTTCTCTAACTTATTCTTTCCCATTCGTATGTATTAAAGTGTTTCTACCCGACCGGTATAATTATAAAAAGTACGGTCGGCAAAGCATTGGTGAAACAATGCGTATTTATCAATGCCCGTACAATGACAAACGCCCAGCCGTTGCGGCAAATGGCTTTCAAGGAAACGGGCTATCACATCAAATTTCTCTTTCTCGGTATTACGGATATGGAAACCGCCCAATACCAGTTTCAGCGAGGTCTGCGGAAAATACTCCTGCACCGCACGGATGATATTCGTAATGCCCCGGTGCGAGCAGGCACTCAGCACGGACACTTCAGCGTCCTGTTTCAACACCAGCGCCAGTTCGTCCGTAAAGGTATCGGCCTGTTTCCGCCCTTCCGCCCACGTGAAGAAGTGTTCAAAATGCGTATCTTCCTCATCCGTAACGGGCAACTGCGGAAAGACAAACACGCTGCGGCACAATTCAGTAACCTCATCCACAAAACGGAAACGGGTGCTGTCCAAAGCATCGGGCTGCATCACTCCGTTTTCCCGTTCATCCTTGAACTTCGGCTGGAAGAGTTCTCTCTTGCAGACAACCTGTGCCTTGTCGTTCACGGCAAGAAAGTGATGCAGTCCGCCGGTGTGGTCGCGATGTCCGTGCGACAGTACCAGGAAATCCACCTCCTTCAAGTCAATCCCAAGTATCCGGGCATTGCGTATGAAAAGGTCGGAAGCTCCGGTATCGAACAGCAGGCGATGCTCACCCGTATCAACAAGCAGGGAAAGCCCGTGCTCTCCCTGTAGTCCCTTGCCGTAAACCGAATTTTCCACAAGGGTTGTAATCTTTATGCTCATGCGTTATTCCACGACAGTTACCCAACCGTGCGTATCAGGTTCGTCACCGTATTGGATAGCACGCAATTTATTGTACAGCTTCGTGCAGACAGGTCCCGGTTTTCCGTCTTTGGCAATCACGTACGACTTACCGTTCTCCACATCGTCGATGCGCTCTATCGGACTGATAACGGCAGCCGTGCCGCAGGCGCCCGCTTCCTCGAAAGTAAGCAGCTCTTCTTCCGGAACCGGACGGCGTTCCACTTTCATGCCCATATCCTCGGCCAGTTGCATCAGGCTCTTGTTGGTAATGGACGGAAGAATGGAAGTGGATTTCGGAGTGATATACGTGTTGTCCTTGATTCCGAAGAAGTTGGCAGCACCGCACTCGTCAATGTATTTCTTCTCCTTGGCATCCAGATAGAACTCGCAGGCATAGCCCAAATCGTGCGCTTTCTTATTGGCGCGCAAGCTGGCCGCATAATTGCCGCCCACCTTGTAGACACCTGTGCCCAAAGGTGCGGCACGGTCGTATTCGCGGATAATAACGTACGGATTGGTGGAGAACCCGCCTTTGAAGTAAGGGCCTACCGGCGTTACAAACACGACAAACAGGTATTCCTTTGCCGGATGTACGCCCACCTGTGCTCCCGTACCCACCAACAACGGACGGATATACAGGGAAGCTCCCGATTCGTAAGGCGGAATGAAACGCTCATTCAGCTTCACAACCTTAAGAATAGCCTCTTTAAAGCGTTCCGTCGGCAACTCAGGCATCAGGATGCCACGGCAGGTAGACTGCAAACGTGCCGCATTCTCTTCTAAACGGAAAATACGTACCTTGCCGTCTTTGCCACGGAAAGCCTTCAAGCCTTCGAACGCTTCCTGACCATAGTGCAGACAAGTGGCTGCCATGTGCATAGGAATGGTTTCCTCACTGCATACTTCCAATGCGCCCCACTGTTCGTTACGATAGTAAATTCTCACATTGTAATCTGTCTTCATATAGCCGAACGGCAGATTAGCCCAATCCAGTTCTTTCATATCTCGCTCGTATTAATTATTCGCTTTTATTAATTTCAAGACTAACTATTTGCAACAAAAGTAATGGTTATTCTTCATATTTCCTAAAGAAGCGGTGTTTTTTACGACATAAGAGCGGCGATATGTTTTTTCCATTACATGCCAACTATGATAAAAAGATAAGCAACCAGATTTTCATTGGTTGGAACTTTCTGTTTCCCTTAGGAATACCCTAAGTTTACCCTAAGTAAACTGATAGTTTAATGCGGTGAAACCAACAGTTTACTTAGGATAAACTATTCGTTTATCCGCATGAAACTTTCTCTATTTACCGGAAAGCGCCCAAATACACTGAGAATCAATTCAAAGCCTTCATTTTACACAAAAGGAAAAGCTATCGGGCCACTCTTTCCTTGTGGAGCATAACAGTGTGACAGATGTTTTTCGTTTTTCAAACTTTGTGCAGGAAGCAGCAACAAGAATTAAACGGTGTGGAAAACGACATAAAAAAGACCGCTACCCAATAGCTGTCGGTAGCGGCCTTTATACTTGTTAGAGAGAATTAAATTACCAAATGCTTGTTTTCACAAATTTACAGATGATATATAGTTGTCGTTTAATCTTTTACACAACGGACAGATAGTCCCATTTTGGCCCGTGTACCATAGGTAGAATACTTTGGTCGATAGTCTTTATTGTCTACACTCCAATTAATAGTAGCAGCCCAATAATTATTATAATCATCACCACCATTATCTATTAAGTCTGTAAGCCAAAAATCAACTGCTTTATCGGTTTCTTTAAACCAATTTCCATAATAATCAGCAATATGACTTACATTACCGGAAGGAATAATGTGCATACCATAAGTGTCCTGACCACCTTTTAACAATTCAGGGCCTTCTTCTCCCATTGAAGTTGCTCCCCATCCGATCTGACTAGCCAAAGCTCCCCATACATTTCTACAATCATGCTCCAATGCCGTTCCATAATCAGAATACATGCCATTACCATCTACATTAGGCAATTGACTTGCCACATATTCCTCCAGTACTTTCCATTCTGCTCTACTAGGTAAATGCCATCCGTTAGGACATACCCCTTGTACACCGCTAGGAACTGCATTAGCATCTCCGCCGGTTGCATTCTGCTTACCCATCGCAGCCCACCAATTGTACAATACGCCATAATTTTTATACTCTTTTGTAGCTTTAGCCGCTGCCAAATCACTTCCTTGATAATTTAATACAAAATAAAGCGGATTACCGGTACAACCATCCTGCTCTGCAGACGGGTCGTTTACTTCCGGCAAATAAGCCAAATTGTCCGCCATCCAGCTTTGAGTTCCAATTGTAACATATTTATAAACATGTCCATCACGTTCGTCTGTAAATGTATCGCCAGTCGGTGGAGCCACAGTTCTTGTTAATGTAATAACTACTGATGCTGTTTTTGCAGTTGCTGTTTTATCACCTTTAACAGCCAGTTCTATAGATAGTTCTCCTGTAGATTTATTTGCTAATGAGTAAGTATGAGAAAAAGTTCCATCATCAGCAAGAACAGGAACAGGAACTATTTCCACTCCGTCTACTTTCAGAGCAAAAGTCTCTATAGCACCTACATTTACAGCAGCTTTTCCTGAGATATTTAATTCCGTAACACTTGCCAAATCAAACGTTGCACCTGATGCCGGAGCCGTAATTTCACAAGTAACTTCTTGTTCCGGCTCTGGTTCCGGTTCCGGCTCGGTTTCTGTTTTCTTCAATGTAACGTTTGCTGTTGCAGCTTTTTCCTTGCCAGCATCTCCTTTCACTGTCAATTCTATTTTCATTTCACCAACAGCCTGATCTGCCGGAAAAGCATAATCATAAGAGAATGGAACTTTTGTTACCTCGGAAACAAGTTTACCATTTACTTTCAAAACCACACTTTCTATTTTTCCCACATTAACAGCACCTTCACCTTTGATAGTCATTGAAGCAGCAGTTGCCAAATCAATAACAGTGCCTTCAGCCGGAGCTGTAATCGAACAAGTTACCTCTTGTTGCGGCGTAGTATCATCATCACTACAAGCCCATAAAGCTAAAAGGGCTACTAACAAAAATCCAAACTTTTTCATGTCGCTAACTTTTTAAGGATAATAAATATAATATACTACTAATATCTCTCAATCTAATCTTTCAAACAGCGGACAGGAAGTCCTACTCCCGGATTGAATTCAGAAGATGTACCCAGCAATCCCTCGGTAGCCCACATCCGCACCGGCATAGTAAATTCGGACATGACAACACCGGCCGTTGAACTCCACCAACCTGCACTATATGTCAAATCCATCCATGCTTCCTCGCCGGCACAAGCTCTAAAACCGGTTGGCAAACCGTTAAACATAGAAGCATTATTCTCTTCCATATTCTCGCCGATCCACACCGGAGAAGGCTCATCTTCTATATCTGCAGGCAGTTGCCACATAGTAGGAGCCGCCAATGCTTTACCCACTGCCGTTTCGTCTACCACTCCATTAACAGAAATCGCCATTTTCGCATCTACAACATACTGAGCCAAACTACGCCATTCCTCCATGGATGGAATATGCCAACCTTCCGGACAGATACCCTGTATCTTCTGTGTAGATTCCATGCTTTGCGATGCTTGCCCCTGCAAAGCAGCAGGCACGTTATAATAGGCTCCGTAAGCATCCAAGAATCCCTTTCCAAGTTCCGTTGTAGCATCATAGTCCAACATCACATAATATTTAGGATCTGTCGATGACACCTCATAATCCTGCTGCGGAAGATAACGAAGGTTTTCGGCCATCCAGAGCTGCTCGCCCAATTGTACCGTTTTATATACAATACCATCACGGCTATCTGTCATTGTACCCATTTTAGGCGGTTGAGGTCCGCGATTGATTGTCAATACGATTGTAGACGAAGCCGTAGCCGTAGCACCAGTTTCACCCCATACGGTCAGTTCCAGTTTCAACTCGCCTTCCGTCTGTTCTTCCGGCAATGAATAGCCATAATAGAAAGGCACTGTAGTAACATCCGATATAACCGAACCTGCCACTTTCAACTCAGCTGATACGATTTGACCGTGATCGGCTTTACCATATCCTCTAATAAACAATTTTTCATCGGCTCTTACCTGAATCGTTTCTCCATCGGAAGGCACTTGGATAGCACAAGTGATTTGCTGTGTTTCATCATCAGAACACCCCGAAATACACAAGGGAAGAACCATTATAAAAATCCATAGCAATCTCTTCATAAATATTGAATATATTTATCGTTATTAATATTAATTCGGTCTATACAACAGACATCTCAGCAATATCTCATAATCCTGATAATACGTATTACCGGCGAAGAAAGAGAAACATAAAGCCGCAAACGTATTTGGCATGCCTCCGTTGTCTTCAAACGAAAGCCCCATACCTACACCTTCTACAAATATTGGAGCTAGTCCTACCGTATATTCTGAAGTCCAATAAGGACGGGCACTCAAGTTCATCAAACCGAAATATATGTCCAATTCAGGCTGCTGGTCATACGCCTTCAATTTTTGCCCTGCGCTGATAGAAAACATATTGTTCTCATAAACAGCCTTCACGGCACAGCCGGTTTCACCTTCAAGCAAACCGTCAATAGTATAAACTCCGGAAGCGTCCGGACCGGAAATCACAACATTAGACAAACCGTAATTCTGCTGATCCAACAAAGAGATATATTGTCCCTGATAAGTTCCCAGTAAATTAACGGCATCGTATTGCATAATAGCATAACTATATGCACGCTCTCCACAAGTTACTTTTACAATACTGCCACGCATGGCTCCCGTAGTATTTTTTAAAACGACAAAAGAACCGCCTTTACCATCTTCTGCCGGAACATAAGACAACCAGCCTTTATCCGTTTCCGGTATGTTCACTTCACAAGGAAAAGACCCATATATTTCGACAGGTAATGAAGCCCCTTCGTTACCAACACGCTGTATCTGTTCCGACTCGTCATAAATAAATACAGCCCCTTCCTGTACAAGTGTCAATACCTGCTTTTCCATACCATCAGAAATAGTGATGAGTGCAGAACGCCCCGGAAAATCGGCATTAGCCTCTACCGAAATTTTTATCAGACTTGCAGTCTGTTCCGTAACCTCACACCATTCCGCATCCACGACAACCTCTACAGGAGAGGCTGACTGAAATTCGATACTCGCTTCACCACCGGCAGCCTTTATATTTACATCCGCCTTTATGATTTTTAAAGCAGATGAAACATTATCATCATCACTACATCCGGTTATCAGGACGCAGCAAACAATTAAAATTATATTTATTACTTTTTTCATAATCAGACCATCCTTCGTATTAATACTTCTGCAAGCGTATTGAATCATACCAAGCAAGCAAGCCTAAATAATTGTTTGTAGAGAAGTTCTCGCTTCCGTAAGCTGTAAATATCAAAGAAGTGGCTACCTCTCCCATCATCGAAAAGAAAGTATTGCCATATTCTACAAAAGAAAACGATAAGTTTTCATCAGCTCCCCCGGATATACCAATCAATCCGGTTTCCATATCTGTAAGAACCGCTAAGTTTCCAAGGTCAAGTCCGTAATGGGCAGGTAAAAAGCCCTGTTCAAAACCGATGACCAAAGCTCCCGGATAGCCCATAACTGTTACGTTTTGAGGTTTTATTATAAGTTTACCGGTAGCTTTATCATAAGTTATGACAATATTGGCAGCAGTGGTTTCTAACTTATCGCTTGTCAATACAAAGCTCTCGCCAGCAACTTTTTGTTGCAGTTCAACCGCCATATACCCAGGACGGAACTCCACTTTATCTTCTTCCTCATTATATTTTTCATACTCTCTATAATACATATAATAAGTCCCCAGATAATCCTCATAAGGTGTATAATCCTGAGGATAATAAGCCTTCAACACAACATCCGCAGCCTCTTCATCCGAGCTGGTAAATGTCATGTCCTCTTTGTTCCATACAAAATTCTGTACTGTTTTTCCCTGAATCGTTATCTCATCCTTAAAGCGAATACCTTCCGGAGTATAAATGAAAGGAACAGAACTGCTTGTTTGCCCTTCAACCGTCAAAGAGAAAAGATGGGACGTACGAACTGCATTTCCCACTTCCTGTCCACCAACCATAAGAGAATAGGTCTTTAAGAATGCTTCTCTCTCTATAAGATTCAACTGACCGATATAATCTTTCCAATTGACTCCCTGGGTAAGCGGAGTCATCACCATAGTATTATGATAGCGGCGTCCCTGCAAAATGACTTTGTTGTCTTCTTGCCCCATATATACAAATTCATAATCACCTTCCAGATTGGTATTCATACCCATTATCGGTTCAGAGAAGCAATGGATGAATTCGTTGAAACTATCAAAAGTCAGAACCGTACTCTCTTCAGACGTGACTTTATAAAGTGAAGAAGCTTCCTTACCCGAAGCAGTCTTGACGGAACCGACTTCGGACATAAGCGTTACATTATTACCGTCAAAGCGGCATAGCAAAGTGATTCCACCCATAGAATAATCCGCACCCGGATAATACTCCATTTTCCAGCCATTAGGAACATTTACCAACAACTCCTGCAACTCTGCCACATTTTCAGAAGCACGGTTGGCAGAAGACTTCTCAAAAAAGTCATCTTCTTGGAAAAGACATGCTTGCAGCCCCAAGCAGATAAATGCTAACAATATATACTTAGTAATCTTATTCTTCATATCCTATCCTTTTTATTTGATTACACTTAAATCAAGTTCACCATTAGCAATTTCACTCTGACGACGAAGTACAACCTGGCGCAAACGGTCTAAATCGATCCCCCAGGTCTGCAACATATAATCATAGACAATATCGAATTTGCGTTCAATCAAGGCTCTGCCCGCATCACCCGCATTGGCAAGCATGTTATCCCAATACGCTTTCGTATTAACTACATACATCGCTATATTTTCCACAAAATCCTCACGAGGTTCACTCATTGCGTAAGCTGTTACAAATCCTTCTTTCCAAGCATCCTCATTAGTGCGTGAAGTGCTGACACCTGTTATCGGATCAGTTTTCAGATACCAGTCGGAACCGACATAGCTATTTTCCGTTATCCGCTCGAACGACGGGTCAAAGTTTTTGGTCTGGTGCAGAATATGTGCAAACTCATGATGCATAGTCTGGAAATAGTATTCGTTCAGCATATTGACATCAATACTTTCCGGGTCAATATCATTTACATTATACAATGTAATTTTCATACCGCCTTCTGCCGTGCCCACTACCATCGTTCCATTATCTTCATAGGCCGGAGAACCGATAAAATGCAAAATCTTAGGAACATAATGCCGCAAGAAATTCGGATTACCCGTTGTTTCATCATAAGCTTCCAACCAAACATGCTTTATAATCTTGGCCAGTACCACTGAATTTTCATAAGTAGCCGGAACCAGTACATGAGTCATATCACTTTCCTTATCTTCCATGCGATACTTCAGCAGAATATTATAAGGATTAGTGTAATTACTCATCACCCACTTGTCAAAAGCAGTTGCTTCCGGTTCATTTTCTTCTGTAAAGATGCTGTTATTATAGTCGATATCCGTATCCTGATTACAAGAAGCAAACAGTAAGGATACAGTCAATGCCAACAAGCTATATGCAATATATCTTTTCATATTTTTTTGTTTTAATCATTTCTTGGATTAGGTTCCATTCCTGCCGTTATAACGTTGGAAGGCAACTGAACTGCACGGCGGGGATCGTCTACTCCCATTGTATCAGTAATGCGTACCAATGTACTTCCTTCGAAATAGCGACGATAGATAACAATACCATAACGTTTTATATCTTGCCAGCGCAATCCCTCTTCCAGTGTCAGAATACGGCGTGCGTGCAGGATACAATGAATCAGATTCTCCTGCATACCCTGTTCCAACTGAAAAGCGGGATGAAGCTCTTTCTTGACAGAAGGATTAACCGTATTCTCCGGTGTATAATAGCTCAATGCCGCATAAAAACGGTTGATTGACTCTTTTGTAAGAGTGGTCGTATTCTTTGTAAAGGCTTTCTGCCATGCATCAATATCGGCGGCAGCCTTATCATATTGTTTCAGTAAAGTATATGCTTCTGCCCTACAGAGTAAAGTTTCATCTGTAGTAAATGCCGGTAACACCATGTGTCCCGTATAGCTGTCGCCCGATGTAGAATACTCCTGATATAGAGCCAATCGACGGAAACCATTCTTAATGGAACCACCCGGTGCAAAAGGCTCTTGCCAGTAATTGGTCTGCGCTCCCCACGGACCGGTAGATTTACATGTCTCGGCAGCCGTAATATCGTTACTACAATATTTTTCGCATGGAGCATATCCAGGATCGGCAACCAACGGCCAATAGGAATCGGCAGAAATCAACAGCAGATTTGCCTGATTATTCGCATTTACGTATTCATTAGGCTGAACGGAACGATTGGAAGAAAGCATTCCGAGCGCTTTCCAATCACGTAAACTTTCGGCAGCACTACTACCCAATACACGGTCGGCATACTCTATCACTTTCCGACAATTGGAGAAATCCGACTGCATATAATAAAGATAGAACCGAGCTGCAAAAGCGTACGCCGCTTTCTTATTGAAATGGTATTTCACTTTACTGTAAAGGTTATCATCTATCAACGGAAGACCTTCTTCTATGTCTGCCGCTATCCGTTGGTAGGTTGTAGCAAGTGTTCCTCGGTCGTAACTCGGATTTACCGTAGTTTCCAACTCGTCCATATACGGAATGCCCAAGTCTTGATCGGCATGGGTAGAAGTATACGCCTTACAGAAAATTGTCGCAAGCAGAAAATGACTGTATGCACGACAAAGCAAGGCTTCTCCTTTCTGCGGTTGCAGAGTTTCCGGATTTCCCATCCGCTCAATAGCATGCAACGCCTGATTTGCTGACGAAATAGAGTTATAGCAATCAATCCACAAAGCATGTGGAGAATCCTGTCCCTCTTCCGTGGTTTGCTGCCAATGATACATATGCTCGTTCAAGCGAAAAAGGTAAGTATACAAATTGCTGTTTTCATCAATATTATCACTATGTAACTCGCCGATTTCACAGCTCGTTGTTGTGGGATAGGCGGAAACCAAGATTTTAGTTATGCTTTCCTCGGTAGTCAGTTCTGTCCGGTTATCCGGTAATTCATCCAGATAATCGGAGCAGGAAGTAAATAGAGCTGTAGTAAAAAACGCTGTTATATACAAATATTTATGTTTCATCTTTTCTATCTTTATTATGAATTAAAAGCCTAGTCTAAGCGTCAATGTAAATTGACGGGGTACCGGAGCTGCAACGCCACCTGTGTTAAAGAATTCCGGGTCTTGCCCGTTCAACTTCTTATCCGCATAAATAAGGAAAAGATTAGTAGCCTGTAGCTTCAATGACAAATTGGAAATCTTAGCCGGCGCTATCCAAGCCTTTGGAAATTCATAGGCAAGAGAAATCTCTTTCATACGAATGAAGTCACCTTTAGCTATACGCTCTGTCGAGTAATTGTAAGCATTGTAAGCGTACACCAAGTTCTGGTTTTCAGAATATTGACGTTTAGAGATAATAGCCGGGATATTGGTACGAGTCTCATCACCCGGTACTGTCCAACGGTTCTTGAACTCGCGAGGCATAGAAGACAAGTCCGAATACTGATAACTGAAACAAGGATTCATACGGACTACATTACCGAATGAATAGGTCATAAAGACATTCAGCTTGAACCCCTTATAGGTAAAGATATTACCTAAACTGCCTGTTACGGTAGGATCTGTAGGACCTTCGTATTTCAAGTAATCCAAGTTTTCGCGTGTCTGGAAGTCGATATTGGTACTGGTAACTTCTCCATTAATCAAATATTGAGGAATACCGTTCTTGTCCAATCCCGCAAAAGGGATAGAGAACAAACCACGTACAGGATAACCTTGCATAGCAAAACCGTTTCCCGATACAAGTTCCATCATGCTGGCACGTGATTTCAAATCTGTCACTTCATTCTTTGCATAAGAAAAGATGAAGTCCGTATTCCATGAGAATGACTGCGACTTAATATTTTTGGTGGAAAGCGTGAACTCGACACCATGAGACTTCATGGAAGCAATATTGGCATATTTATAAATAGTACCACCTACACCTTGCGTAGCAATGATACCTATTAAGTCGTAATTATTACGCTTATACCAATCCACTGCAAAATTGATACGATTGTTTAAGAAACCCATATCCGCACCGATGTTTAACTCATGCTTTTTCTCATAAGTCAGTTCGCTGTTTTCCGGATCGGAAACATAGAGTCCTGTCTCCTGTCCGTCTGTAAAAGGACGATAAGGGGAGTAACTCATGATAATAGCTTGTGAATTGGTTACATACTCCGGACCGCGGTCGGCTGTCAATGAATAAGATGCTTTCAACGTTAGGTGCGACAAAGCTGGCGCAAAAGTTTTATCAAAGAAATCTTCTTCATGTACATTCCAGGCACCTGAAATATTCCAGGTAGGCAACCAACGGGCAGAACGACTCCGTCCCATACGGTTTGTCCCCTCATAACGGAAAGTTCCGTTCAATGTATAACGACCGTCGTAAGAATAAGCTAAATTGGTAAATCCTGCCACACTGCGGGTCGTTGAATGATTTAAACCATAATAGGGTTCTCCCGCTTCAATACCTTTCTTGAAGTATTCATACACATAATAAGGTATCTCCCCCATAGTGTATTGCATACCCCAGCCCTGAAAATAATTCTGTGAACGCTCCAAACTATTAACTTCAAGCCCGGCAAACAGATTCGTCATGTGCTTTTCTTTAAACAGATGGTTCCATGACAAAGTACCGCGGAAATCGATTCCAAGCATGCGATAATCCTTCCGTTGATAGATACCGCCTTCCGGCAAAATAGTAATGGGTAGTGCATACGGATTATCCGGATTGGTATAAAGTAGATTGTTCGCATCACGAATAGTAGCATCGTCCATACCGGTACGATAGGCAGTTGCCTGATTGGAATCGTCCTTGATATTATGTTCCTGCGAGGAAGCTTGATATTTTACCGAGCCCAAAGCACTGATTTCCAATCCGGGAATTACCTTCCAACGCATCTCACCCTGGAATTTTACATCCACAACGTTTAAATCGATATAGTTGTTATTCAACTCATGTAATATGTTGAATGGAGCATAGTTTGTAGTATAGTCAACCGAAGGATCTAATGCCCGCGAAGTATTCAACGCATAAGAATATGGATTGATATCAAACTGACGGCTGACCTCTCCGCTTGCTGCGTTTATCTCCGAACTCAATGTGCCCGGAGCTTTTTGCTTACGGTAGGAAGCATTGGCAATCATATTCACAGACAGATTCTTATACATGTTGTACGTAGTATTCAGATTGGCAGTATAGCGTCTTACCTCGCTCTGTTTATACCACCCCGGATCGGACATGGCACTCAGTGAAGCATAATAAGACGCTTTTTCAGAACCGGAAGTAATACTGACTGAATGGTTCTGAATGATATTATTAGAGAATAAGACATCAAACCAGTCCGTATTCCTCATCTCCGCCTGGCGTAAATAAGAATTACGTGCTTCTGCCGTATTTGCAAGACCGAACTGTCCGGTCGTTTCATTATATTGATTTATCAACTGATACATTTTGCCGTATACACCACTGTTCTTGGCACGATAAGTATCGCTATTATTCAACCAGCCTTTTTGCTCCAACTCTTTATAAATACCCATCTGCTCCTGAGAATTCATAATATTGAATTCTTTATAGCTGGGAACCATACGGGTAGTAAACTCACCAGTGTAACTGACTTTATGTACTCCAGCCGAACCTTTTTTAGTAGTCACTACAATTACACCCGCCATAGCGCGCGCACCATAAATGGATGTTGCCGAACCGTCTTTCAGAATTTGAAAACTTTCAATATCATCCGGATTTAAACCTGCAATAGCGGAACTGATCAATGTTTCGGCATCACCGGAAGAAAGATCATCAGCTCCCACTTCAATGGCGTCCTCCATAATAACTCCATCTACTACCCATAAAGGCTTGGAACTACCATATATAGAAGTTGCACCACGCACACGAATCTTAGGCGCCGTACCAAAAGTACCGGATACATTCTGCACAGATACACCGGCCGAACGTCCTTCCAGACCGCGACTGATATCTGCCATACCATCCATTTTTATGTTTTCTGCTTTCAACTGGTCGGTAGCACCGGTAAACATACGTTTATCCATACGCTGCATACCCGTTACAACAACTTCGGACAGCGTCTGTACATCCGATTGGAGAGTCACTTTCATAGTCGGCGAAGGAGAAAGCGACTGAGGAAGCATACCGACATAAGAAAACTCCAACTTGGAACGACTGGAAACATTAGGCAATGTAAACTTACCGTCTATGTCTGTCAGCACACCCGTAGAAGTACCTTTCACCATAACGGTAGCTCCAATAAGCGGCTCACCGTCATCAGCAGACAGCACAACGCCGTTTACCGTATATACTTTAGCCTGTTTGGAAGGACCTTTTGTTGTAATGGTAATAAACTCCTTATCAATATTATACTCAAGTTTCTTACCCGATAGGACAATAGTTAAAGCTTCCCGGATATTCTTATCCTTGATGACACCGCTATACGTATATGGCTTCACATCATCATATGTAAAAAGGATTTTATAACCAGAAATTTTACTTAACTGTTTAAATACAGACGATAGTTCTTCATTCTTAAACTCTACCGTAAATTTCTTCTCACTCACTTGAGCTTCTGCACAGAACGGAAGCCAAAATAGGAAAAAGAAAAGCGGAAATAATAAGTACCTCTTTCTTCTCATACGTTTATTTTTAATAATATTAGCGAAGCTTCATTTATTAATAGTGCGTATGACTTGAATAACAAGACACCTTTTTTCCTTATTTTTTTCGATTCATGAAACTTTTTCTCTAAAAAGCATCTACAATATGGAAGATTTTACATAAAATATGCATTCAATTAGTCAACATAAACCGTATTCTCACAAAGTGTTAACGTTACTTTTTTTAAACGGTTCATCAAACGAATTGTTTCTTCAATACCACCCTGACGATTGGACATAAAATGTATGCGATATGTCATGGCTTCTTTATTTCTAAATATAACGTTCACATTATACCAACGTCCGATAGACTTCATAATATCCGCCAAAGTCAACTCGTCAAAATAAAAATATCCGTCTTTCCAATAGGTATAGGCTTCACTGTTTACTTCCTTCACCTCAAACTGTCCATTAGAAAGGAGTATGGCATCTTTACCCGGCTCCAAATCCACAAAACGTGCATTTTCATGGCTGCGAACCTGTACCTTACCGCTAATCAGTGTTACATGGCTATCTTCGGCCGTATAACTTTTCACATTAAACTCCGTTCCGAGAACCTTAGTTTGCAAATAATCCGTCTTTACAATAAAAGGTTTTGTATCTTTTGTAACTTTAAAATACGCTTCTCCTTCAAGAAAAACCGTACGCTCCTTTTCTATAAAAGCTGTAGGATAAACCAATTTACTATTGGCATTCAGCCAAACTTCTGTACCATCACAAAGAATTAATTTGAATGTCTCGCCTCTGGGGATTACAATAGAATGAGTCTGCAACATTTTTTTCACCACTGGAACGGAAGTCTTTGCCAAATTAGTATAATCAAGAGTTCGTCGTTTTTCTACCTGTTTGTTTTCTTTTTTAGGTTCATCATCCAAAAAGAATTGCTTGCCGTCATTTAATTCTAAAACAATGCGCTGTTCATTCGGGTCTGCTGCAAATACAGTGACAGATTTAGACGGGGCAACCGGGATATTAAACAAATAATTAAATGAAACAAAAACTCCTACCAAAATAGCTGCCACCGAACTGCTCCATATCCCAAACATCTTAAGATATTTTTTCTTATTCTGTCTGCCTTTCCAACGAACTAATTCAGCCTCTACGTCAACCATACCGGAAGCCTGGCGCTTATGTAAAAGATATCTCACATCCATCAAATCCTTACAAGCATCTAATGTCTCCGCATCTTTCAAATCCTCCCATTTCTTATCGGAGCTATCAGATGAGCTCTCCATTAAATCCAGTGCTTTATCAAATTCAGATGTACTATCCTGACTACTCATAAATCCGCTAGTTTAGTGATTACTTTATTATAATTGCGTTTATAAAACTTATTTTGAACCGTTTAGCCTGTTTTTTAGATTTATTTAGCAAATTCCTCCCGAATTGCTTTCAAGGCTTTAACAATATGTTTTCTAACCGCACTTATGCTTATATTCAATTCTGCGGCTACTTCTTTATACTTCTTCTCATGTAGATAGCACTCTTCCAAAATATGTCTTGTATGTGGGCTCATTCCATCCAACACTTTCTGAATCTTCATCATACGCTCATCTTGTTCCCTAAACTCCACTTCTGTATAATTTTCATACAACTTCTGGGAGAATTCAGCATAAGCATAATGTATGTCTTGATGTCTCAGATAGTCGATAGCACGATTGCGTACATATATAAAGAGATACGACTTAGCTGTGGCCTTCTCTATCCTATCAAAATTCTTCCATATATATTCAAAAGCATCGCTCGCTATGTCACGGCTTACTTCCCAATTATTAATGAGAGAATGTGCATAGGAATAAAGAGGGACATAATATTCTTTAAAAAAGAAATCAAAGTCGGCAAAGTCCTCCACCCTTTTACAATTTATTATTTATCTTAAACAATTTCGCCAGCGAAATTAATTATTATAATAATAAAGAAAAAGCAGAATTGACTCTTTCAGCCTCTAAAAGAGTTATATAATATTAATACATCCAAAATCGAGCTAACAAAAAGCTACTCAAGATTATTTAACTTTCCTGTTTGTCCGATAGAAGTTTCTGAACCTCCCGGTCTGCCTTAGTCAATTTATCACTGCAAAAAGCAATAATTTCATTCGCTTCTTTTATCTTTACGGCAAGTTCATCTATTTCCAGTTCATTGTTGTCTATCTGACTGACAATTTTCTCCAACCGTTCCATCGCTTGGGAATAAGTCTCTTTTTTCTTGGGTGCAGGCATAGGATTATTTATTTTTTGACAGTTTATTTGTTACTACTGAAACCACTTCTCCTTTATACAGGCGAGTGATAATTTCATCACCCTCATTTAAAAGAGAAGTATTCTTTATTGCTTTACCGTTTTTCAATGTAATGCTGTAGCCACGGGCTAATTGCTTTTCCGGAGAAGCATCCGCCAACCGTTGTTGCAGTAACTCCAGCCGATGATGCTGACGAAACAAGGAGGCTGTTGCAGCTTGTACAATATCTTTTCGGACGGTAAGCAAAGTTAATTTTGCATCCGAAATGCAACCATAAGCAGCAGAGGGAATACGATTCCTGTATGATACTAACTTCTGTTGCTCCTGTACCAGCAAATTCCGGACACCATCGCATAGGCGGGCAGCCAGCGATTCCAATTCATCAGCAGCCTCATTCATGCAGTCTATCAGAAATTCGGCAGCAGCAGTGGGAGTCTTGACACGGGTATGGGCCACGGAATCGAGAACCGTATCGTCGCGTTCGTGCCCGATACCCGTGATAACAGGCAAAGGAAACTGCGCACAGGCAGCCGCGAGCAGATAAGTATCAAATCCGGAAAGATCGGAAGTTGCCCCACCGCCCCGGATAATAACTACTACATCAAAACTGTCCAAACGGGAATTTATCTTATCCAAAGCAGACAAAACGGATTCTTCAACACGATCACCTTGCATCAATGCCGGAAAAAGTTCCGTATAGAAGTAAAAACCTCCCGGATTATTCTGCAACTGGTGGCAAAAGTCACCGTATCCGGCAGCGGTTGGGGAAGAAACAACCGCAATACGCTGCGGCAAACGAGGCATTCTCAATTCTTTATTTAAAGTAAATACCCCTTCTTCTTCCAATTGTTTCAAAATCTCTTTACGGCGACGGGCCATATCACCCAAAGTATAGGTGGGATCTATATCCTGTACTGTAAGGCTATATCCATACAGTTCATGAAAACTGACGGTCACTTGCACCAGCACTTTGATACCCGAAACAAAAGCCTGTCCCGTAGCTTCCTCAAAATAGGGTTTCAACAAACGAAAGACGTTCGACCATATCGTTCCTCTCGCCTTAGCTATCAGACTATTACTACGGGCATCTTTCTGTACGAACTCCAGATAGCAATGTCCGGTGCTGTTGGTACGTACATCACTCAATTCTGCCTGTATCCAATAGGCATCAGGCAAACATTGCTCCAAGCTGCGACGCACCAGCGCATTTAATTCGTATAGTGATAAGGCATCCATTCTTTAAGTATAAGTATGCAAAGTTCCTGTCTTTACTTCATTTTTAATTTATAGCTATTATATGCTTTCCACATATCCGGCACGCCATAACCGTAGATATTATCCGGATAGTCGGCACGGTCACCGGAAGCGCGGACTAATTCAAGCAACTCTTTCGCTGTCAGCCGGGGGCATGCCTGCCATAAGCAAGCCACCATTCCACACATGACGGGCGAAGAGAAAGAAGTCCCGTTTGCCTTACCCTGATTTCCGTCCGTGCGAATCACATCCGCTCCTTCGCCCACAGCTACAACATCCGGTTTAATCCGGTTATCAGCCGTGTTGCCGATAGAGGAAAATGGTGCCAACAGCGCCTGTTTGTTGATAGCACCTACCGTCAACACATTATCAGCATCTCCCGGCGGGGTTATTTTTTTCCAAGACCCCATTCCCGAATTACCGGCACTGCACACCAATACCATACCCTTATCGGCTATATGCAAGGCTTGACGCGACATCAAGGCATGATGTCCGTCCAAATCACGATATTTGTAATTTTTCGATTTGTCATCGAACGCATAATACCCCAAAGAAGTATTAAGCACATCAACTCCCACACTGTCGGCAAACTCTACGGCAGCAGCCCAATAATCCTGCTCCACCAAGTGTTCGGAAGCCTCATCCTCACTGCGGAACAGCCAAAAGGAAGCTTCCGGTGCAGTACCTGTCATAATTCCCGGCTGATTCATTCCAATGCAGGAAAGCACACTCAGTCCATGACTACTTGCCGCAAATAAATCCGCCTGAGGATTGACAAAATCTTTCATGCCCAAGACACGGATATTCCGCATAGCCGTTATCTTATCCAGATTATGAAATCCGGCATCAATCACGGCAATCATCATTCCCTGCCCCCTGAATCCGGCATCATGCAACTTATCTCCATTGCTCAACTGAATTTGAGTGAGAGCAGGACCGTAAATACTGTCTGTATATATCTTCGGCTCATTGATTACAGAATCGCGCATTGCATCCCCCACTCCTTCATTCATTTTCGGAGCAGTCCATACTTTCTCCGTAGCGCGTACAAACGGCAATGCGGCAATATGTTCTATCAAAGCGGAGTCATTGCAGGAAACCGTAACAAAATTTTCCCATTTCCCTACAACTACAATATTCACTCCTTGTCTGCGTATTTCATCAATATACTGACGGCAAACCGGCAGGTCGGTGGAATCAACCGCCAGGTTCTGTTTTTGACGTCTTGCAATGGCTTTCTCCGAAAGGAACTGTTCAGGATGCTCCAATGAATAAACGGTAGCTGCCTTGTCTCTTAAACTAATACGGTATTTCAACGTATCTTGCTGTGCCGACGCACTTGCCACCAACAACACTAAAGCTGAAAGAATAATCAATCTCTTCCCCATTAATCTCTTTTTATTTTCAAATTTCAGTTTTTAATTTTCAAATATACATGCCGATACCACGTTGTGAAGCAATGAACGAACCGCCTACCACCCTTTTTCCGATATAGAATACAGCTGATTGTCCGGGCGCAATGGCAGATGCTTCCGTCTCAAAATGCACCAGCAATCGCCCGTCTTCCAGACGCTTTACCGAACAAGGTATCGGTTTGCTCCGATAGCGGATGCGAACCGTCAGTTCCCCGCTTCCGAAAACTTCCCCCTCATCAATCAGATTATCCTGTTCCGCAAGCATATATTCCGCTTTGAGCTGCTCGGCATCTCCCAACATTACGGTATTCTTCTGCGGATTGATTTTCAGCACATAAGCTGGTTTTCCCAATGCGATTTCAAGTCCTTTCCGTTGCCCGATGGTATAGTAAGGAAAGCCCTTATGCTCTCCCAGCTTCACTCCTTCCGAATTGACAAACCATCCCGGGCCTACTTCATTGTCTATCTCCGGCGAATGCTCACGCAGGAAGTCCCGATAATCTCCTTTTATGAAGCATACTTCCATGCTCTCTCCTTCCTCGGCTTTCGGTGCATAGCCTTTATCCCTCAGATAATCGCGCACTTGCATCTTGGTATAGGTTCCCAACGGGAAAAGACAACGTCGCAAGACATCCTGCCCCAAGCGCCAAAGGAAATAAGACTGGTCTTTCTTATCGTCATCCCCGGCAACTATATATATTTTCCTATTCTGTTCTTCCAGACGGGTATAGTGCCCGGTAGCAATATACCGGCAATTCAATTTATCCGCCCACTCCGTTAGAATGCGGAACTTGAACAGAGGATTGCACATCACACAAGGATTGGGGGTACGCCCCTGCCGGTATTCATCGATAAAGTTCCGGACAATCACCTCACGAAAAGCCTCTCGTTCATCAGCCACATAATGTTCAATGCCCATATTTTGAGCAAGCTGGCGGGCTTCCAACGGCTCTTCTCCCCACACCCACATCGTAAGACCGATTACCTCGTAACCCTGCTCTTGCAACATCAGACATGTAGCGGTACTGTCAATGCCACCGCTCATTCCAACCAACACTCGTTTTTCTGCCTTGTTCATTTCTCGGATATACATCGTTTAAAATGCAAAAATACAGGTTTTCAAACAGAAGAAAGAGAAAAGGCATGCCTTTTTTGCAAGAGTTCACATAGCTGCATATCGTTTTGCCCGTGACTTTGTAACAGAAACGAAACACATATGACATAAAATCACAACACATACGACCGTATCTTTGCCAACATAAACAAACCGACAACAAATTATGAAAAAAAGCGCATTGATACTGTTCCTCACCCTGTTGCCCTTTATGGCAAAAGCCCAAAACACCCAAAACAGCGAAGACGGAAAGAAGATAGACAAGGAAAAACTGGAAAGCAAGGATTATCTGCCCGAAATACACGGAACAATCCGGGGCAAATACGAATACCAGACCACTATGGGCGCCGGACGTTTCGAAGTGAGAAACGCACGTGTCAGCGTTACCGGTAATGTCTTGCCGATTGTTGCCTACAAAGCCGAAATAGACCTGTCGGACGAAGGAAGTATCAAAATGCTCGATGCCTACGCACGCCTGTTTCCGGCAAAAGGATTGACTGTGACCGCCGGGCAGATGCGCGTGCCTTTTACCATTGACGCACACCGATCACCCCACCAGCAATATTTTGCCAACCGCTCGTTCATAGCCAAGCAGGTGGGCAACGTACGCGATGTAGGTATCACACTGGGATATACCCTGCCTACCGATCTGCCTATTACGATAGAGGGCGGACTATACAACGGTTCGGGCCTGACCAATCAAAAAGAATGGCATAAAGAAGTGAATTATTCTGCCAAAGCCCAATTTCTTTTCACCAAAGGGCTGAACCTGACACTGAGCATACAAAGCATCCAACCGGAAGAAATACGGGTGCAATCGTACGACATCGGCGCTTACTATGAGTCCGACCGCTTCCATATCGAAGCGGAATATCTGTACAAGCAATATTCCGACAATGCCTTCAAAGATGTGCAAGCCGTAAACACATTCATCAATTACGACCTTCCGCTTCGTAAAATATTCAATAAAATGTCTTTCCTGCTACGCTACGACATGATGACGGACCAAAGCGACGCCAAGACCACCGATGAAGAAACCGGCGCATTGGTCACCACCGACTACAAACGCCAGCGACTGACAGGCGGTATCACCTTCAGCCTCAGTAAAGCATTCCGCACAGACCTGCGCCTGAATTATGAAAAATATTTCTATGCCAACAGCAGTATTGCAAAAGAATCTGAACAAGACAAAATAGTATTGGAATTAATGGTACGATTCTAAAAAAATTACATATCTTTGGAATAAGCAAATTGATGTATGACAAATCCGCTTATTCCGGGCATCACTGCCGCAGAACAAGACGTGTTGTATCAAAAGCTAAATGAATACAACCTGAAAAAAGCTTCTTTCAAAGAAGTAGGCGCCTATCTTGTGGTATTGCCAAGAGCAGATTGTCCCCGATATTCACTTTGGATTTACTCCCCTCTGCCCGAAAGGCAATCCATATTTTACATATTCGACCTGAGCGAGGATATACACGAAGCCTTACGAATGGCAAGCACCTTATGTTACTACTCCCCCCCGCCCTCTGTCGTTAGTGGAGTATAATGCCAAACGAATGCAGAATAAGGGCGACGATATTATCTCGTTCGGCAAATATCACGGACATTATCTGCACGAAATCCTGCGGATAGACCCCGGCTATCTCACCTGGATAGCTTTCAAGTTCACTCCCCGAATTCCTAAACAGGAACGCTTCGCACAAATCGCCCGGATATACCATTCCGTATACATTGACATCCTGCAACGGAAAGCCAAACAACCGCCTGCCGGACGCTTTCTTGGGAAAGAAGGGGAAAAAGTGACAGATCTGACCCTGACCGTTCTCAGTGTCCGGCTGGAGGACGACCCCTACAAGACACAAGTCAGGGGTACGACCCCTTACTTCTATGTCCGGCAAATACTAAGGCTGAAAGACACCTCCGGAAATCTTGTGACTTTCCGCGTCAACTCCCGCACGGCAAGCAGGCATTCGTGCCAACTACCCGCCGTGGAACATGCTTACCGGACAGACGAAACCGTCCATATAGCCTCGGCACGCATTGCCGGTACGTACACCATCGGAAAAAACAAATGGACGCGACTTAATTAACGTGAGTTCGAAATAAGAATAAATATATTTCACTTATAATTAGAAACATAGCGATAAAAGTATTAAATTTATAGTGCTGAATTATAACATTTAAACGATTACCACTATGTTTCCA